>JALDAI010000070.1 GCA_022729285.1 Candidatus Nanoanaerosalina archaeon | reverse complement strand
AATTTAATTACTTCTTAAACTTAAACAAATTAGTCTAATCTATATACTTCTAAACCTATCCTCAACCTTTTCAGCAAACTGTCGGGCTTTTTTGAGGTCTTTTTTGTTAGGCCTAGTTTTGTACATCCCACCGATGTATTTAAGAGGGCCGTATTCGTCGTGGCCTCTACAGGTGAAAGAGTCAAATACTTCTAACCCGTTTTTAGAAAGCTCCGCCCTGATTTTCTTCTCATAGTCGTTGAAAAAAACGGATGGAAAGCCGCTAGTAGTTACAAGGAAACAAGGCTTACCTGAGAAACTAGTTCTCTCCAATAGTTCTAAAATGCTTTTATGGACGTTACCGCCGTACACACCTGAAGCAACACCTATTAAATCCTTTGAAGAAAGATCTTCAGGAGAAAGTTCTTCAGGATCGACAGCTTGACAGTTCAAAACATCCCCTACCTCCTCAGCAACCTTTCTAGTATTGCCTTTGTGGATAGATTTACAGATAATAGTGCAGTCCATACTCTAAAACCGTTTTTAAAAAATGATAAAAAAAGGAGGGAAAGGCTTACTGGATGAGATCTTCGGCATCCAAGACCTTTTCAGCTTCTTCCAAATACTTATCCTTTATTTCAAAGCCTTGTTCAGACACCATTTCCTCAAAGTCCTCGAAATCACCGCTTGAAAGCTCTTCCTCAGCTCTTAGAAACGTTATGTGGCCGAAAATCTTGCCTTTTTCACCGCCTTTCCCAAAATCTTCCTTGATTTTTTCCAAAAAATCTTCCGGAGTTAACATTGTTAAAAAAATCCTTCTCTTACTTACTTATAAGTTTAAACATGGAGTATTTCAACAATGGAACAGCCGTTTAAAAACATTAAAGAAGAAATAGAGAAAAAAGTGGCAGAAGACAGCACAGGCCACGGAATAAACCATTTAGTAAGAGTTTATAGACTTGGAGAAAGACTTAGCGAACAAGTAGGAGCGGACAAAGAGGTTGTAGGAGGAGCAAGTCTTACACACGACCTTCACAGGATAAAAAGAGTTGACAGGTTTATCAAACCTAAAGAAACACTTGGAGAAGTTAGAGAAATACTTGAGAAAACAAGTTTTCCAAAAGAAAAGATAAACGATGTTTTGTACTGCGTAGAAGTTCATGAACAGTTCAGCTTTGAAAAGGATTACGAACCTCCTAAAACGCTTGAAGCAAAAGTTGTACAGGACGCCGACAATCTTGACGCCATAGGTGCGATAGGAGTGGCAAGAGCTTTTAGGTACGGAGGCGCACATGGAACACCTATGTGGAGAGACTCGGATGAAGTGAGTTATGAAGAGTTTTACAACAAAAACAAGATTAACAAGACAACAGTAGACCATTTCTACAACAAGCTTTTACGGCTTAAAGACAGTATGAACACGGAGCCAGCTAAAAAAATCGCTGAAGAAAGAACGGAGTATATGGAAGAGTTTGTACAAAGGTTTAGGGCCGAGTGGAAAGGAATAAAGTAAAAAAACAGAAATTGTACACAAAATTTAAATAAGTAGAAGTTTTAGTTTACATATGTCAAACAGTGTTGGTTCATCTGACGAATATATAGACGAAGAAGGATACGACAAAGTTGAAAGCTGTAAAATAATTTCTTCACTTTTAGAGATGGGTGACGGATCCATAAAGTTCACATCCAAACTAGGAGTAGACGAACCGGCATACACTAGCCTAAGAGAAGAAAAAGTATACTTCTCAGCCAACTACCTACAGGACAAAAGACAGAACTCCTTCACAAAGTTTCAGTCCGCCCTAATCCATGAAACAGCTCATATAATCGATATAAAGAGTTGGAAAGCGGAAGGGGTTTATGTCACAGAAAAGTTCGCAAAAATTTTCAAGTTCTTCTCAGAAGGGTTAGCCTCAAGCTTCGACGCAAAAGACGGGTATATCGCGGAAAAGCAGTTTATGGAAGATTTTTACCGGGAAAACGGAAAAACGGATTTAGATCCTGGAAAAGTAATGGAAAACATTTTAAAGGAAAAAGTGATAACAGTAGAAGAGTTCGAAGAACAGAAAGACGTATACAACATTAATTACAGGCGGAAAGAACCTGGAAAAACTACTGAGAAAATCTTAGAAATTGGTTCTGAAGAAGCAAAGATTTTAGGCAACCATTACGACAAAGCATTGAAAACCACAGAAAAAACCGTTGAAAAGTACAAAGAAATACTAGACCAAGAAATAGGGAGAGGAATAGGGTATAAACCCGCCTACTCCAGCTCAGACCATGGATAAAACTTTTTGTCGATAGTTGCGTGAAGCCTGCTATCCTCCTTGTTCTCACCAGGTTCACTTATACCATAAAACAGCTTAGTCTTTAACTCTATACTGTTCGAAAGGATTTCACCAGCCTCCAAACCCTCAGCAGCAACTCTTTCAGTTAAATCCGTTAAAAGACGTTCAGCAACCTCGTTGTAACCTTTTTCATAAAGCATCTCAGCAGTCGACCTGACATCGTAAAACTTCTTTATAGCCCTTTTATCAAAAGCCTTCAAAGTATCCACAACCTCTGTACGGAACTCCTTAGGATACTCAGCAACCAAGTGGTACAGCCTCTTAAAAACGCGGAAAGCATAAGTTGTAGACTCCCTTCCCTGGAAATCAGGCTGTATAAAACTACAGGCCTCACCCTTAGAAAGGTACCTATGCTTTTTAAACTCGATAGGGATGTCCTTAATCCCTATACTCAACGGGATAAAAGGACTAGTAAGAGAAGGACCGCTAGCAAGCCACAGAGTAGTTAACTCAGATCTTTCATCCTGTAGCTCAGCAACCTTTCCGTAACCCGAAGTAGAAGAAGTTATCCTGGGACTTCTAACCGCCTCCATCATATCAAGGATGCTGATGTCAGGAGCCTTACTGTACAGAATATCCTCCATAGCCTCAACACCCTTAGCCCTTATATGCTTACCAGGCTTATCAGGCTGTCTATCAGTCTGGTAAACCCTTCCAAAGTTGAAAGAGTAATCAGACCCTTCATCGTACCATCCCATCTCTTCAGCAAAAGATATAAGGTTGTCAGAACCCTTAAAACCGTCTTTATCCTTAAAATCGGTCGGGAACTCACCTAGATAACCCGGCCTATTAACCCTTATCTCATCAGAACCAAGCCTTTTAGCAGCCCACAAGCCCTTTCCACCGGCTAACTGAACCATTATCCAGCCCTCATCAGGGTCGACAAACATATGGGAGTTACCTCCATAAGTAGCATACCCGTACTTATCTATAAGGTTTCCAGCTATCTCAACCGCGTGTTCAGCGCTTTCAGCCCTTTCCATAACAAGCTT
>JALDAI010000040.1 GCA_022729285.1 Candidatus Nanoanaerosalina archaeon | reverse complement strand
AATTTCAAGGTTGTAGCTGTAAAACTCTCCCATCTCATCTGAAACGTACTTGCTCCAAGGCATTACTTTTCTAGTTCCGGTAGTACCGGAAGACTTCGATATCTCGATTTTTTCTTTGTCTAAGACTGTGTCTCCGTCAACTACTTTATTGTAAATTTTTGGTACGAACTCTTCTAACCTCCTACTTTTAAGAGCTTCTTGGTCCGCTTCCGGGAGGTACTTAAGATCATCAAAAGTGTTTATCTCTTTAACAGGATCAAAATCGAGTTGTTCTTTTTTCTCTATCCAGTAAGGGGAGCCGTACTCTTCGTTGAAGTGTAGCTCAACTACTTTTTGTAAGTACTTGTTCTTATCTATGCTTCCGTCTTTGTAAGGGATCTTTTGTCCGCCGGAGCCCGAGCTTTTACTTCCCAAATCTAGGAGGGAGTTCTGTTTAATTTCTTCTTTAAGATCATTTAATGAAAGATCGAGATAATCTTCTGTAAATTTATCACTCATAGGTAAATATTGTTTTTTTCGGTATTTATAATTATGAGGACCAAAACAACAGGTTTGTTGTTAGCTAAAGGTTGTAAAAACCTTTTTTATCGTTCATAACCTATTTAATTGAGTTAAACCAAATTTTTCTTAAGAATGGGCTTTGAGTCTTTGAAAGAGAAGTTCAACGACTTCTTTGATACTGAGAAAGAAGAGAGTAGTAGAGATGTTTTAGAGGATCTTGAAATTGTTAGTGGTTCTACTGAAATAGTGGATCTTCCTGATGTAGATAATGTTAAAGAACTGGATATATCTTATCCTTTGATTAAGCCGTTTACTGAGGCCCATATCTTTTGGGACGAGGAAGAAGAGACTATAGTATATGAGATAGAAGAGCCAAAGTTAAGCGAATACGAGGAAGAAGTATTTACAAGAATTAAGAGAGCCATGGAGCGTAAAATAGATGTTTCTCTCCGTGAGCTTGATTCAACAGATAAAATTGTGAAGTACCTTGGTAAGAAGATTCAAGAAGTTGCTAAGGAGTTAGGGGTTGAGTTAAGCGACCAGAACATGAAAAAGCTGATGTACTTTATATACAGGGATTTCGCTGGGCTTAATGAGTTGGAGCCGCTTATGCACGACCCGTATATTGAGGACATAGGCGTATCAGGGATAAATATCCCTACTTATGTTGTTCACAGCAAGTACGGATCTATAAGGTCTAGACTTATTTTTAAGGACAGTAAGCCTTTGAAAAACTTGGTAGTTAAACTTGCTGAAAGAGCAGGAAAGTATGTTTCTTACGCTGACCCTCTTTTAGACGGTTCTCTACCTGATGGTTCAAGGGTTAATGCTTCTCTGACGGAAGACGTAACTACTAAAGGCCCTACAATTTCTATAAGAAAGTTTCAGGAGACTCCTTACTCTGCTATTGATCTAATACGTTTTGGAACAGTTGATTACAGGATCATGGCTTACTTTTGGCTGGCTATGCAGTACGAAAAATCTATCCTTATTGCCGGAGGTACTGCTACGGGAAAAACAACTTTCCTAAACTCTATAGTGACATTTATCCCTCCTGAACAAAAAATTGTTTCGATCGAGGATACTAGAGAGCTTAAACTACCTCACGAAAACTGGATTCCCTCGGTTTCAAGAACTTCTTTTGGTATGGGTGCTGACACTGACCAAGATATCGGGATGTACCAGCTACTAAAAGAGTCTTTCAGGCAGAACCCTGATTACGTTGTTGTTGGAGAGGTTAGAGGCGAGGAGGCTTCTGTACTGTTCCAGGGAATGTCTTCAGGACACCCTTCAATGGGTACAATCCACGCATCATCCCCTAAAGATGTTGTTAAACGACTTACAACTCCTCCAATAGATCTTTCGCCTTCGCTGGTTGAAACTTTGGATATCGTAATTATTTCAACACGTGCTAGGCAGTACGGAGAAAGCGCTCGTAGATTAAAAGGAGTTTATGAAGTTGAGACAATCACGGATGAAGGATCTCCTAGAACGAACCAGTATGTGTCTTGGACGCCTATAGACGATACATATGCTTTGAGAAATGATTCAAATGTTTTCAATGAAATCAGGCGACAGTTCGGATACACTGAGAAAGAGATGGACCAAGAGATTAAGAACCGAATAAAAGTTTTAAAGTGGATGGATAGAAAAGACCTAAACCATTTCTCGGAAGTTGCAAAGGTTGTTTCTGAGTATTATAGCGATAAAGAATTAGTTGTAGAAGCTGCTGAAAAAGATTTGACGTTAGAGGAGCTAGAAAAAGAGAAGGAAGAGGAAAAACTGTTTGAAGAGGAAGGGAGTCCTGAAGGAGTTGTTGATGGGTTTGATGAAGGAGCAAAGCCTGATGGTAAAAACGTTGGAGCCCGTGTACCTGATAATGTTGAAAAGGAGGAAGAAGAGGTTGAGGATGTCAGTGAAGTCGAGGAAGAAGGTTTTGAATCTTTGGATGAGGAGTTGGAAGAAGATGAAATATTTGATGATGGTGTGAGCCCAGGTTCTGAGAAAACAGATTCTGTTTTTTCGGATGAGGAAAAAGAAGAGGTCAGGGATAAAGGCGGAAAAATCAGTGAAGAGGTTACTGAGAAAGAGGAAGAACTTCAAAATGAGGATCTGTCACAGGAAAAAGATGAAGAGCATGAAGTAGATGAGTTAGGAGAAAAGCTCTTTGGTGAAGAAGTTGTTGAGGAAGAAAATCCTTTTGAATCCGATGCAGATCCTTTAACTATGGATAATCCTTTTGGCGATGATGCTATTGCTGAAAACCCTTTTGAAGAAGGTTTAGAAAAAGTAGCTGAAAACCCTTTTGAGTAAATTATCCTGTTTAGACAAATTCTATACCGGTTTTTGTGATTTTAAACTCGTGCCATTCTTCTTTTACAGAGGTTTTAGCCATCCTTGGTATTTTCAGATACATTTTATTGTTCTCTTTTTTGAGTCGGATAACTCCGTCAGCTACATAGTTTAATGTAGAAACTCCGTGTTCGTCATGAACTCCTTCAGCAACTGTTAAAACGAAAACACCATTGTTGTACTTGGTTTTAGCGCTAACCACTTGTAAAAACCTTACTGTGGAGTTAATATCTGTGTAAAAAGTCAGGCTTGAAGCAGAATCCATTGCTAAACGTTTATCGTCTTTCCCTAAATCATTTAAAGCATCTGATAAAGTCATGTTAAGCTGGTTGAGGTCGGAAGGGCCTCTGATAGTGTATTTCCCTGTTATTTCTTCTCCTAGTTTCCACGAGTAAACGTCCATTATCAAGAAGTTTTCTCTACTGTCAAGGTTCCAGCCAAAATCTTTTGAGTTTTCTAATATTTCATCAGGATGGTTGTCTAAAGTAATGAAAAGAGAGCCTTGACCTTCTCTAACCCCTTTTGATAAAAACTGTTGACAAAAAACTGTTTTACCTGTTCCAGGAGCTCCTAAAACCATTACTGTCGATCCTTTCGGAAAACCTCCGTTAAGAATCTTGTCCAGCCCTGTTATTCCTGTTCGCTCCCGTTCTACCATATAACTCTCATTTTGTTTAGACTGTTTTAATTTTTATGTGTTTTAGCCGTTCTTTTTTCCAAAATTATTTATTGTCTACCTAAAAATTATGTTGTAGGTATTATGTCAAAGGTTGAAAAGTTGAAAACAGGGATCGAGGGGTTGGACGAATTAATGAACGGAGGAGTTCCTATAAACCACTCTGTTTTTCTAGCAGGTCCTGCTGGGTCTGGTAAGACCACTTATGCTTTGGAGTTTCTTTACAGAGGGGCTAAAGAGCATGGTCAGAACGGTCTTTATGTTTCTTTTGAGGAGTCTAAAGAGCAGTTAGTCGAGGATCTTCCGTTTAACTGGGACTTTGAAGAGTGTTTAGAAGAAGGAAAGATAAACGTAACAAAGTATGATCCGTACCAGTATGAAGATATTATAGATCTTATTAGAAGCTCGGTAAAAGAAAATAATGCTAAAAGAGTAGTTGTTGACTCTTTAACTGCTTTAAGCCTTTATGTGGATGATATAAAGGATGTTAGAAAGCTTATCTTAGATATGAACGAGACTTTGAGAAGTCTTGGATGTACTACTATGTACACAGGAGAGGTGAGAACAGGTAAACCTGACCAAGTATCTAGGTACGGTGTTGAAGAGTTTATTGCGGACGGAGTAATACTTCTAAAGCTTACAGAGGAAGGAACAGAGCTTAGCAATAAGGTAATTGTACGTAAAATGAGAGGTACGGACCATGATAAAGGAGAGCATCCTTTCAAATTTGAGGAAGATGGTCTGAAAATTTATTCTAAAGAAGAAGCGTTCAGCTCATCAGGTAGTTCAGGTGCTTCAACCGAGCTATTCTAAACTTTAAACAAACAAGTCCTTGGTAAAAAAATGGAAGGAGCTAAAAATAAGAAGTTCAGCGAAAAATTTAATGCGGCGCTTAATGCTGAAAGTTTTTCTGGTATGAGCAATGCTTTGTTCGGCGATGTTGTTGACGAGTACAGCCACTCTTTTAGAGATATCAGGGAAAATCTTAACAAGACTGATATGGATATTCTGTTCAGAACTTATGTCTGTCAGCTGCTTTTAATCACTGCAACGTTCTTTGTAGGGGTTACACTGATTACAGGAACCGTTCTTGTTATAGCAGGAGTTCCGATAATACTTTCCATAGTTCTTGTGTTCATTATACCTATTTTCATGACTTCTATAGTTTTTTCTTCCATGTATATGTATCCCTCTATGAAAGCTAAATCAAGAGGTAAAAACATCGACAACAACTTACCGTTTGCACTGAACCAGATGAGCGCTGTAGCGATGTCAGGAGTGTCTCCTTCTAAGATGTTTCGTCTTCTACAAAATTTTGGAGAGTATGAAGAGCTTTCTAAAGAAGCTACAAAGATAATTAAAAAGATAGAGGTTTTCGGTTCCGATGTAACAACTGCGCTGTCAGAAACAGCTCAGGAGACTCCTTCAGAAGATTTTAAAGAAGTTCTTTACGGCATGGTTTCAACAATTGATACAGGAGGAAACTTGAAAGAGTTCTTGGAGCAAAGAACTGAGTCCGCGCTTTTTGATTACAAGTTAAGGCGTAAAAGGCAGATTGAACGGTTATCAACTTTCGCAAGCTTTTATACGGCTTTACTTATTGTAGCGCCTCTTTTCTTAGTGGTTATTTTAACGGTTATGAACATGGTTGGAGGAGATCTGTTCGGATACGGTATCGAACAGTTATTAACAGTTGGAGTCTATGGCGGGATACCTTTAATGAACATAATGTTTATACTAGTTTTAGAGATTACGCAGGGTGAGACATAATGGAGGCAGTGGAAAAAGCTAAGTCTTTTTACAATGAGCACAGAACCACGATCCTGATAGGAGCAGTATCTCTGATCTTAGGAATACTAGTGATAGGCCTTAACAACTGGAATTATGGTAACACCACTCATATTTTTGAAACAGGTCCTGAAGACTTAACTGTTGAGGAGAGAACTATAACTGAGGCACAACCGTTCATGGTTCCTTTTGAGGTTGAAGAAGGTAGAGTTTTTGACAGTATGAGTATATACATAACCTTTGAAGAAGTTCCTGGAACAGCTTCGTTCGACGTCTACTTTAACGATGAATTAACTGAAGATGGATTAGCTAATGTTCCTTCAAATGTTGAACAAAACATAAGGCCGCCACCGGAGAACGTTGTCAGGTCTAACTCGATAATGTTGGAAGGAAACTTCCCTGTTGAAACTTCTGCAATCATAGAAAGTGTCAGGGTTGAAGGATACAGCAATATGCAGAGGTACGGCCATATGATTTTGAACATGGTCGGTGTTGTACTGGCTATAGCTCCTCTATTGGTTCTAAAGTATAGGTCTTTCCAGAAAACTGCTAAAATCGAAAACAGGTTCCCTGACTTTATTAGAGATCTAGTGGAGGGAGTAAGATCGGGTATGTCTCTGCCTCAAGCTATTTCAAATACTGCTGAAAACGATTACGGTCACTTAACGCCTTATGTTAAGGAGATGAGCGCAAGGATTGAGTGGGGTATACCGTTCGACAAGGTTCTAAGGGATTTCTCCGAAGAAATCGATTCAAAGATTATTAAAAGAGCTGCTAACACGATTATCCAGTCATACAAATCAGGAGGAAATGTTGGAGAAGTTCTTTCAACAGTCGGTAGCAACATAGATAAGATAAAGCAACTAAAAAGTCAGAGAGAATCAGAGCTTTACGGCCAAATGGTGACAGGATATATTGTTTACTTTGTTTTCCTAGGAGTTATGATAGCTCTAATAAACTACCTATTACCTGCTATGACAGTTGGAGGAGACATCCCTGATGTAGGGGGGATAGGCGGTATGGGAGGTATGGGAGGAGTTGACGAGATGTTGAGCATGTACAGACCTATCTTCAGAAACCTTGTCGTAATACAGTCCGTTTTTTCAGGACTAGTTATCGGAAAGTTGAGCGAAGGTGAGTTAAAAGCAGGAGGTAAACACGTTGCGATACTTCTTACTGTAGGATATATAGCAGCGATCTTATTTATGTAAGAGGTTCGATGTAATCAAAAAAAGAGGTTAAGACAACTTATTTAAATGGTTTAATATAATTGTTAGGTAGAGGTTTTGATTATTATGGATAGAAAAGGTATTTCGCCATTGATTGCTGCGGTTTTGTTGATAGCTTTTACGATGGCTGTTGCTGGTATTTTAACTGCTTGGGTTACAACATTTACACAAGATACAGCCGATCAGGTAGGTGAAGACGGCGAGCAAACGGTTTCATGCTCATT
>JALDAI010000055.1 GCA_022729285.1 Candidatus Nanoanaerosalina archaeon | reverse complement strand
GTTCATAGGTAGTGAGGAGGAGTTATTTTTCCTTCAAAAACTTTCCTAACTTTATTTAATTAATTCTAGTTCTTTTTCTATTAACTTATATTATGGTAGATTATAACAAAGGCTACACAGAATAATTTACAAATAAAATAAAAAGTAAGGAAGGCAGGTTAAAAACTTACATACCGACCTTTTTATTCACCAACGCCTTTTCTATATTTCGGTGCATAACAGGGTCGATCCTTGCCCAAATTTTGTCAACATCTGAATCTCTCTTCGATTTCCTTGCGGATAGTAACATAGTGTATCACTTATTGAGAACCTTTGAAAAGTTCTCTAACTAATGTACTATTTATCTAAAAAGTATTTATATATGTATACTTTTCTTATAAACACCATCAAGTTATTTAAAAAAAGAGTGAACAGGGTTTAGGTAGATCCCTAAAAAACTTAATGTTACCAATTAAACCTAGTTGTTATAAGGGATTAAAGGTAGTTTAAAATGAAAGTTGTTAAAGAAAATATCGCCGAAATACTTACTGATGCATCAGGAATAAACATTGAAGCCCAAAAAGTAGAGGTTTCACAGGGGGATAGAGGAGATTTCTCATATCCTTGTATGCAGTTAACTAAAAAGTTGGAGAAAAACCCTAGAAAAATAGCTGAAGAAATAAAGGAAAAAATAGACTTAGGCGATACCGACTTTCTTGATAAAATAGAAGTTGCAGGTCCAGGATACCTTAACTTCTTTGTTAACCGTTCAGAGTTTGGTGAAACCGTGGAAAAAACTCTTTCAACCGATGGAATGGGTGTTGATAAAAGAGATGGAAAAGTATTAGTAGAGTTTTCTTCTCCAAACGTTGCAAAACCTATGCACATAGGTCATTTTAGGAACAATGTTTTAGGCGATGCTTTACAGAGGATTTTTCGGTTTGTAGGCTACGATGTCACCTCTGAAAATTATATTGGCGACTGGGGTACTCAGTACGGAAAGCTTGTTTATGCTTACAAACAGTTTGGAGACGAAGAAGAGCTGGAAAAAAACCCTATGGAACACCTTTTCCACCTTTATGTAAAGTTTCATAAAGAGATGGAGCAGGACGAAGAGCTTGAGGAACAAGGGAGAAAGTGGGCTAACAGGATTGAGAACGAGGAAGAAGAGGCTTACGGTCTCTGGAAAAAGTTTAGAGAGATCTCTATAAACTACCATAAAAACGATTACGAGAGAATGGGTGTTAACTTCGACCGTTGGACCGGAGAGTCCACTATGTTGGAAGAAACTGATAACGCTTTAGAAGAAGGAGTTGAAAAAGGCGTTATTCAAAGAGACAACGACGGTAGCTACTTCGTAGAGTTCGAAGATCTTCCGACAACCGTTTTAAGAAAAGCTGACGGTACAACATTATACCTTTCAAGAGATATTGCTAACTTGAAGAAAAGAAAATCAGTTGAAGGCTTCGACTACAACTTTTATGTTGTAGGTTCTGAGCAGAGCCTCCACTTTAAACAGCTTTTCAAGATATGTGAAAGAATGGGTCTAGACACTGATGGCTGTGAACATATTTCTTACGGTTTGTTAAGCCTTGAAGAAGGCTCAATGTCTTCTCGTAAAGGACGGATTGTAAGACTTTCAGAGGTTATAGACAAAGCTGTTGAGAAAGCTGAGGAAAAAATAAGTTCCGAAAAAGCTATGAAAAACGCTGAAGAAATTGGTATTGGTGCTTTAAAGTACGCCAACCTTTCAGTTACTAAGCAGAAAGACATAATGTTTAACTGGGATGAAATCCTTACATTTGAAGGTGATTCAGGACCTTATCTACAGTACTCTAACACAAGGGCTAAAAGTATTTTAAGGAAATCCTCTGAAACACCTGAGCTTATCGGAGAGTTCACTGATGATGAGTTTAAACTTGTTAAAAAGGTTTCACAGTTTCCTGAAACAGTTGAACAAGCTGTAAAACAAAGAGAACCTACAAAAATAGCTAACTATCTTTCAAAACTTTGTGAAGAGTTCAACACTTTTTACCACAATTCACCGGTTTTGAAAGCTGATTTAGAGGATAAGAAAAGAAGGTTGAAAGTTTTAGAAATGTTTGAGAAAGTTTCGTCAAAAGGAATGGAGCTTATCGGGATTACTCCTATCGATGAAATGTAGTTACTAGGAAAGAGAGGGATAAAGTTCCCTCCTAGAGCTTTTTCTATTTTAACTAATCAAGCCTGATAGTTTCTAAGTTTCTAGGAGATGTTGTGTTTATGTTAAACATCTTGTGAAGTGTGGATGATAGTCTGAAAGTCGCGTTACTATCTCCGTGGTTTGTTATAATGGTTTTAGGCTTGTTAGGTAGGTTGGAGACATAGTTCATCAACTGGTTCCTAGTGCTGTGACCCGAAAAGCCTTCGGCTGACTCTATAGCAAGGTTCATCTTAGTAGGCTTATCGTTTCCAGGGAACTTAACAGATTTTGCTCCTGACTGTATCTTGTTTCCGTATGTACCTTTAGCCTGGTAACCAACGAAGATAAGCTTGTTGTTAGGGTCTTCAGCAAGCTGGTCTAGGTAGTACATTATTGGACCGCCTGAAACCATTCCTGAAGTTGAAACAATAACGTTTGAATCTTCTTTTACAACATCTTCTCTCTCATCCTGGCTTCCAACTCGGTGGAAACATTCATGTAGGAAAGGGTTCTGGTCGTCGTTAAAGATCTTGTTCTGAACCTTTCTTGACAAGTACTCAGGATATGCTGTATGTAGAGCTGTTGCGTCCCAGATCATACCGTCAAGGTGTACAGGAACATCGAAGTAATCTTTTTCAGCTTCTTCTGCTAAAAGCATCATAACTTCTTGCGCTCTTCCTACTGCGAAAGCGGGTATTATGACGTGGCCATTGTTCTCTATTGTTTCCTGAATCATCTTTTTGAAATGGTTGTTCGCTTTCTTCCGTGGTGTCTGCTTCTTTTTCTGGTTACCGTATGTTGATTCCAGAATAAGTGTTTCAACACGGTTGAACTTTGGATCAGCAGGTCTTAGAAGCTCTGATTTATCATATTTTATATCTCCTGAATAAACTATGTTGTGGAGTCCTTCACCGATGTGTAGGTGTGCTGATGCGCTTCCTAAAATATGTCCTGCATTGTTAAATGTCAGTCTCATATCAGGAGTAATATCAGCTACCTCTCCATATGAAAGAGGGATAGTTCTTTTGATTTCTTCCTTGATATGTGTTGAGTCGTAAGGAGATCTTTTTCCTTCTCTATGAAGAACGTCTAAGTAATCCAGCTGTAAAAGGATCATAAGATCTCTTGTAGGCTCTGTACAGTAGACAGGACCGTCGTAGCCGTAAGCAAATAGGTAAGGTAAAAATCCGCAGTGATCAAGGTGTGCGTGAGTAATTACTACAGCATCTAAAGCCTGTAGATCTAGTTCAGGAACGTTTAGTATAGGGAATTCGTCCTGACCCTCGCCTGATGGGTTGATTCCACAGTCTAAAAGCACGTTTGACTCTTCTGTCTGTAGAAGAAAGCTTGATCTACCGACCTGTCTACAGCTTCCTAGACCCGTAAGCCTTATCCACTCATTACCTATTGATTTGTTAAGCTGGATCTTATTTCCTATATCATTTAAGAAGTCTTTCCGAAACTCTGATCCTTCTTGTACAATTTCTCTTGCTTTTTCAACTACTTTTGAATCAATAGCCGGTATCCTGTTTACTACAGGCATCCACCTTGTCTTCTTTTTTATCTCATTCAATGTTGAGCCTGACTTACCTATAACCATTCCAGGCTTTTTCGCCTCAATAATAACCTTACCAAAGCCTGGCTGGAAATGGATTTGTCCAAGCCCGGCCTCGTCAGGTACTAGTTCTTTAATCCTTTCCTTAGCTTTTTCAGCATCAACTCTGATATTGGGAGCAGGTCTGACCTCCACTCTTTTCTTCAGCTTTGAAACTATTTCTTTGATAATACTTTCGTTGTCTAAGAAAAAATCCTTGTTTTTAGTGTAAAACACGATATCCGAAGCTTCATAACAAGCTTCTTGGATATCTGCATCCATCGGTAATAATCCTTTAACTTCTTTTAATCCTGTCACCTAGAAAACCTCTTAAATCTGATTTGTCTTTATAAAAAAATTGTTTAAAGGTACTCTTCTATTGTAGAAGAGTCAACCTTATTGAAACCGTCTTCAGTAATAGTGACAACATCCACGCCATCACCTGAAGCAGTATCTCTCTCACTAGCTGCTTTAACAGCTCTTACAGCTAATTCAATACCTTCCTCATTTGAAAGACCTTCTTCATACCTATCTTCCAAAACACCGTAAGCAGTAGGAGATCCGGAACCTGTAGCTGTGAACTCTCTATGTTCCATTAGTCCACCAGCAGGGTCAAGATCAAAAAGGACTCCTTCTGGTTCAGTTCCTCCGATAACGAACTGGTTCATAAACGGCATCATCTTATTAGCATGTAAAACATTTGATAAAAGAGTTGATGCTCCTTTAACAGATAAATCATCGTTTTCAATATTATACAAGTTAATCTGTGCTCTCATTAACCTTACAATTTTTTGAGCGTCTCCTACAGAACCCGCAATTGTAAGCGCTATATTATCATGAAGTTTAAAAACTTTTTTAGCTTTCTTAGAAGCTTTAAGTCTACCCATTGTTGCACGGTTATCAGCTGCTAAAACAACTCCATCTTTTGTTACTAATCCCAAAGTTGTGGTACCTGTCTGCAGCTCTTCCATCTTTTTTTGTTGCATTTTCTGTCCTTCTATACTATTATTCATGGTAAAACACCAGAAATGTTCGAGAATACTAACAAGTAGTTCCTTCCGTACATTTAAATAAGTAGTGATAACCGTCTTTTTTACAAAACCGTTTACGAAAAAGTTTTAACCAGGAAAAATAGATTTAATGTTATGGGAAAGATCACTAATCTTTTTGCAGGAATCTTTATACTTACAGTAGGTTTTTTTGTTGAAGAAGTTTATCAAACACTGGTTGAAGGACAGGAGATAATTGAGTTCCTTCCTTTCGACCTTGAAACCGTAGTTACCAATACTAGGTTTGTTATACTTGGT
Organism: Candidatus Nanoanaerosalina archaeon; assembly: GCA_022729285.1. Taxonomy (GTDB): domain Archaea; phylum Nanohalarchaeota; class Nanosalinia; order Nanosalinales; family Nanoanaerosalinaceae; genus Nanoanaerosalina. The sequence goes on along the minus strand of JALDAI010000055.1, from coordinate 178 downwards.
ATAGGAGCTCTTCTAATAATTATTGCTTTAATCCAGTTCATAGTTTCGGCATTTACCAAGGATAAAGAAGGTAAAATCACAGGTAAAATAAACCATCCTGATAGAGATAATAGGGACAAAGATAAGGATCGAAAGTTTCCAAAGCCTGAGAGAAGGGATGGAAGTCAGGAAAAAAGAG
>JALDAI010000077.1 GCA_022729285.1 Candidatus Nanoanaerosalina archaeon | reverse complement strand
TTCTCAGCAGAAAAAACAAGGTGTTGCTCGGCTCTGGTAATCCCCACATACATAAGCCGTCTCTCCTCACTGTAATCCGAGGAAAGTCCGCTCAATACCAATGAAGTCTCCAAATTGTCAAAAAGGTAGCCTTTTTCAAAAGTTTTTTTACTTCTGACGCCTACGGTCTCGTCATAAACTACTTTACCTCTATTCCGATTAATGTTAGGAAACTTTCTCTCATTTACATCAGCGATAATAACTATGGGATACTCCAAACCTTTTGAAGAATGTATAGTCTGCATGGTCACAGCCCCTTCCTCGTATCCGTCCACCCTGTACGTAAGCCCTTTTTCAATACATTCCTCAATAAATGAGACAAGCTGACCATTACTCATCTTCTCAGTTGAAAGAGTTTCTGAAAGAACTTCAACGATTTTTGAGGAGTAACAGTCCGAGATACCGTACTTGTTAAAGACTTTTTTAACAACCGATACCAAACTCCCAAAACCTTTCAAAGTTTTTAAAAACTCCAACATATCTTCAGGGTACTCCTTGCTTGATAAAATCTCCCTTATTTCGCAGAAAGAGTATCCTGCTTCTTCTAAAACAACAGCCCATCCTTTCTTAGAGCCTTTGTACTCAAGGATCCTCAGCCATGCCAAAGCAAGTATCCCGGGTCTTGTCGAGAACAGCTCTACACCTCCTTCAAATGAAAGAGGAATGCCTAAATCATCAGCTCTTCTCTGTAAACTCAGTCCGAAGCTCCTTGTACGAGATAAAATAGCTATATCCTTGTATTTAGGAGTTTCACCGCTTTCTAGTTCATAATCCTCATTCCCAACTATTTCTTGAACCTTCCTTAAAATACCTTCCTCTTCTTTTTCAGAAGTTATACAGGATATACTAGTGTTTAAATCCTTGTTGTAAGTTTTTAAATGGATAAAGTTATCTTCAACGTATTTTTCATCAACTTCATCTTTATTAGTTGCTTTTAAAAATAAGCTTTCTTTTGAAAAATCTATCAATGCTTGAGAAGACCTATAATTTTTTTTAAGGCCTATTTCATCTATATCATCGACAGGATAACCAATTCTTTCTTTTTCACCGTTTAAATCTTCCTTATACGTTTTAATCCTTTTTTCAAAATCTGTGATATTCTTTACAGAAGCGTACTGGAAGCTGTAAATACTTTGTTTCCAGTCCCCAACAACCAAAATATTACCTTTCGACAACAACAGTAAAACTTTAAACTGGATCTCACTTGTATCCTGGAACTCATCAACCATTGTATACTCAAATGAGCTATCCTCTCTCACTTTTTCATCCTCTACAAGAAGTATAAACGCGTAAAGCATAAGGAACGAAAAGTTCATGTAGTTGTTAGCTAAAGAGTAACGGATATAACCAAGATAAATATCGTGTAAAAACTTGAATAACTCTGTTCTATCCTCCATAAAAGCCGAATAAACCGTTTCATCATCTACTTTTTTACCGCTTAAAACCTCGTCTTTATCAAAATCTTCGGTTAAGAAACAGTTATCCCTCATTCTGCTTTTAACTTTTTTAAGATACTTTGACTGTTTAAGAGACCTTTTTCCCTGTTCTGGCTGATTTATTTCTGACAATAATTCTTTAAACTCTTCAAAATCTCCTTTCAAATACTTTTCACAGTTCCTATACCATCCGTCGTCTGTTGGTACAACTCCTTTTGATGCAAGGTTTTTAATCAGATTTAATACAGTCTCTCCACTTTCCAAAAAAGTGTAGAACTCTTTATATTCAGGTTTAGCTTCTTTAAACTCTTCAAAAAAGTTCCTAAATCTTCTGATCTCAGCAACCTCGAGTGAACCTCCTCCAAAAACTCTTGTAGAAGGAGAAATCCGTTCTTCGATCCCTAAGTACTTCGGCACAGTAAATCCTTTTTCTAAAACAATTTTTTTAGCGAAACTATGAAATGTAGAGATAGGCGCGTCTACTAAATCTTTAAGAGTATAGTTACAGTCTCCAACTACTCTTTTCTTCATTTCTTCAGCTGCGTTGTTAGTAAATGTTAGAAGTAGAATATTTTTTGGAATCAACCCTTCGTTTTCCAACAGTTTCGAATATCTTTTAGATACTGTAAAAGTTTTACCCGTACCTGCTCCTGCATTAACCTTTAAAATTCCTTCTTTATAATTTATAACTTCTTTTTGCTCGCTGTTAGGCTCTAAAACCATCTATCTATACACCATATCTTTGTTTTCGATTTTATCGAAGTCTATTTCAATACCTAAAACGTTTTCAACAGGAAAACCTTCACTGTAAAACTTGTTTAAACACTTTTTATGCTCTAAAACCATTTCTTCAAAACGGTCCACATCCTCTTTAAAGTAAACACGTCTTCTTAAAGTTACTAACTTCTTCAGAAACGACTTACAAGCCTTTTCCAACTGGTTCTCAGTTAATCTCTCAGAGCCTCTTCCTATACTTAAGAAATTGGAACAACTTTCTTTGAACTCTTCAAGATGGTCTTCCAAAATCTTTTTCTTTGAGTACTGAGCCTCTTTTGAGATAGTTAATTTATCCATAACAGTGTTATAATCATCAGCTAACAAGTCTATCAACTTTTTACGTCTATTAGATGAGTAAAGAAACTCTTTTACCTCCTCTGAACTAAGCATCTGGTTGAAAGTACCTGGAAAATACTTTAAGTTTACTTCACCATCTTTCCAACTTGTTTTTTCACCTTTAACATTTTCACTAACGTTTTCTAAAAGATGTAAAAATGTAAAACTTAATACTTCATCAGGATTATGTTGTCTAAGCTGTGAAATATACATTAACGCTTGGAAGTTAGGTTTTCTATCCAAAAGTTCAAGGTTTGATTTTTTAATCAGAGAAGAAACAGTCTTAGAACGCCCTGTCTTAAAATCCACTATCTCAGTATCAGAAACAACGAGATCTATCTTTCCTTTAATGCTTTTTTTATTGTTGAAAAAGTTGAGCTCAGTAATACCTTTGTCAACATTTTCA
>JALDAI010000082.1 GCA_022729285.1 Candidatus Nanoanaerosalina archaeon | reverse complement strand
ATCCAAAACTTTTTTAGACTCATCATAATAGAGAAACTTTCCTCCCTCCCCTTTTTCTTTTTCTAAAACATCTATTAAGTAAAACTTGTCCTGGAACTTTTTAGGATAAGTTTTAGTATGTGTTGAAAGCCACTCACCATAAAAAACGTACCTAGGATCTAATGCAGAGTGTACTGATGGCTGTGCATTATACCCTCTCTTAGCAAAGTTCTCATAGATCTCAGCCCTGATTTCTTTATTAACCCATTGTAAGAAATCTCCTTTCCAGGAAAAAGCTGTTTCAGAAGCCACATTATTTATAGGTTTTGCTCGGCTTCCTGCCACTAACTTACCTTTAGAATCCATTTTAAACTGACAGTTGGCTCCATCCAACTTCTCAAATACTTTAACCTTTTTATCAAGTACCCCAAGGTTTTCAGAAATATACTTTATAGAAGGGTACTTTTCATAATCTTCCATTTTATCCCCCTCTAATGATAAAAGAAAAAACATTCTTTATAAATATGTTAGTGAATGAAAGAAAAGGAGTTAAAATCCTTTTCTAACATCATCCAAAAAGTCTGATATCTCCTGGTTACCTACAACACACATGTTCACAAAACCTGAGTTACAGGAGTTGTAACCTCCTTTCCACAGCTCCTTTGTAGGCTCTCTGATATCCTTGTCGTCAGATAAAAGTATAACCCTTCTCGGGTAAAGCTCCATACCTGCAGCTAAGATACCTCTATCAGTGATAGATACTTCGTTCTCTTCCTCAAAAGCCTCATTTACAGCTTTATCGATTGTTTCAAAGTGTTTGTCAAGGACATCGTATTCCTCAACATCTTCTTCAAAAAAGTTTTCAACAGGATCTCCGTACTGGATTAAGTCATTGTATACTTTGTCAGGTATCTCCTTATCCTTCCAGTTAAGATAAGTATCATTGTGGACTTTGTACTCCTCCTTAAGACCTTCAGTATAGCCTAAATGGCCTCCAAGTAGGTCCCAGGAAAGGTCTTCATAATTATCGTACTTACAGCTCTTAACTACAAAGCTTGTATCCGGGATTATCAAAGGCCTTCTTTTAGAACTTGTTGTACAGCCTTTACCATCCATATAATTATCTAAACATTCTATCAAATATGACATCAACAACACCTTTACTACTTTACAGTAACAATTATTTGTATTACTTTGTTTATAAATGTTATGGTATAGATTAAACGCTAATTAATCATTTACCTCATACCATTAACAGTTAATCACTACATTACTAAAATCGTTAGCAAAGAATAAATACGGAACGGTCTATAACCTACAATCTTACAGTCATAAACCATCAAAAAACAATTTTTGGGAAAAACTCTTTGAACTCGCCAACATTTAATCCCGAGTACTCCCATAGCAACTTGTTGTAAACCTCAACAGCATCACTTACATTTTGTAAACCGATCATAGAGTTTACATCGACCACATAAAACTCAGAGTCTTTCTCAAGAACATCTAGCTCGAAGAGTTTTAAACCGGTGATTTCACTTACCTGTTCTACCATGTCAGCCATGTAGTCCTCAACCTCTATCTGAGACCCTCCATTGTAATCTCTGTCGATAGCTTTCAAGCCACTTAGCTTTACAGCTCTTACATCATCGCCAATCCCGTAAAGCTTTATGCAAGAATCATAGTCAATAAACTCTTGTACCATAAGTTTACCTTCAAAAAATCCTTTTTCTGAAAAAAGAATGCCGTGGCCTTCCCCCTCATAACGTGGCTTAGTTACGAAAGGCGGTTTCGCACCATCCTCTAAAACCTCTTCATAACTTCCGAAAAAAGACTTAGGGACTTTCACACCGTAGTTCTCTAAAACCTTGATAGATTCAAACCTGTCATCAACAAGTTTAGCGCCTTTGTAAGGGTTGATAGTTTTTATACCCTTTTTCTCAGCTCTATAAAGATCTGTTAGAGAGTGATCCCTGGTTCTAGCCATATGGTATAAATCACAGCTTAAATCCTTGTCTTCAAAGAAGTTAGGATGTTCTGTCTCAGGGTCTAGATAATGGACATCAGCCCATGAATCAACATTACTGAAAATCCTGTCTTTAAGCGGTTCTTTACCATCTTTGTTATATGATACTACTAGTTTTGGCCTCATTTCAAAATCCTCCGAGCTAAGTTTGTAACCGAAAAGTATTCCAGATAAAAAAATTCTAACTCACTAAGCATTTTGTAACCAACAGTTTTATACTTTTGCTATTCTCAGATAGTTACAATTTAAATTATTCAAAGTCTTTTATCCCTGTAAACAAAACCTCTAAAGTAGGTTTTTTATGGACAATAAATGTTCTAACTGGATAGAAAAACAAGGGTTATCCTTTAAGTTAACCTTGTATTGGAAATCTTATTCTCTACTATTATATTCGTAATACATCGTAATATACTTAAAGGAGCGGCCGGTATTGAATACTATTAGACAGATTAGGGCCGGGTAAAAATGTTACAAAAACAAGAAGATATTTACAAAGAGCTTGGAGAAGAAAAATACGAACTAGGAAACTTAGAAGACAGCTTTTGTGAAGAAATCGCAAAGGAGTACTTAGACCAGGGTAAACGGGTTAGGTACATTTCTTTCATAAAAGATAGAGACCCTGATACCGCAGTATTCTTCAAAAGCTTCGATAATGCAGAGTACCACTGCCACACATTTTACGGAGAAATAGATATTAGGAAAGGCCTTACAGAAAAACAAGAAAAGTATGTGGAGAACAGTTTTTACCTTGCTGAAAGAACGGATGAAGAAAGGTTCGATCTACTTGTCTGTGAGAATCTTCTAGACATACCTATTCTATCAAGAACCGGAAACACGACTT
>JALDAI010000065.1 GCA_022729285.1 Candidatus Nanoanaerosalina archaeon | reverse complement strand
TAGTTGCTTAGCAACATCTTTATTGGTCATCCTTTCTTTTTCTTCTCTTCTATACCTTCTCCTTCTTCTCTCATCTCTTCTAGCCAAAAATAGTCACCTTTTTTATCAGTCAAGGAAAACCCTGAACTTGTTTATCCTGTAGTTACCTGAAGTTGTAAGCTGAACAGTGTTGCTACCTCTTTCAACATCTTCTTTTGAAAAAGTAAGACGGTTCCAACCTGTTGAAGGGTTTTCAACGAAGTCTCTGTTAGGGAGACTGATCTCTAAATCTTCGGCAACACCTACTTCTTCAACGTAGTACTCGATACGTCCTTCGTTCTCTCCTAAGAACTGATACTGGTGTATAGGTAGTTCAAAGTCGGTTTCAACAGTTATTCTATCCGTTGTTGTGTAGTAATGTAGGTCAGCAACAAAGTTTTCAAGCCTATAATTAGCTCCTGGCTCTGAATAAATAGATATACTGTTTTCTCCAGGTCTTATATCGGTTTCTTCCATTGAAAAAGTTGTTTCATAGGAGTGAGCTCTTTTCTTAGGCTGTCTTTCAAACACTGTGTTTCCGTTTATATCAATCGTTAGAGGAACATCGTCCTGGATATCCTCTCTTACATAAAACTCTAACTCACCTTTGTCGAAAGAGGATACTTCGTAATCGTATACTCTAAAAGTCTCAGTGTTCTTTTCAACCGCTCTATCTTCTAAAATAATCTCAACATTTGATAACTTGTACTCTGTAGGGCTCCAGAAAACGTGTTGGGGACTTGGCTCAGCTGACAACATCAGAGTTGACCTCCCTTCTTCGATGTCCTCAAGTTTAACAGTATGTCTTACTCCTTCTTCAGGTTCAAAAGACTCTTTCAACTCTCCATCGATTCCTAACTCAAAGTCTCCGTAAGGCTTAGAGCTCTCAACTGTGAACTTTACATAAACCGCTTCAGGTTCATATGCCTCAAAATCAATGGTTCTAGAAATTTTTTCTCCAGGAAAACCGTTTCTCACTGTTAAATCGTCGAACTGTTCTACAGTTTTGTTCGGAGACTCATACGAAACATCTAAACGGTTTCTTTCAAAAATATTCCTGTAAGATGTCTCAAAATCACCTATATTCCCGAAATCAGTTTCTACAAGGAACTCATCAGTTTCTGCCCTGCTCCATCCTCTTTCAGCGTAATCGCTTCCGCCATAAAAACCGAAGATGGCCATCGTTGCTACCGCAGCTATAAGAACAAAATGAAATTTAGCCATTGTTGACTCACAAAAAAACTTTCTTCACTATTTAATAAATATGTTAGGATTCCAACTTTGTTTTAAAGTGTTGAAAGGATGAAAATACTTGACCAAGATACTAAAGACGGCTACATGAAGCTCAGGATTGAAAAGGACGAAGACCTGTGGCATCTTAAATACGTTATTGAGGAAGGAGATCTTTTGAAGACTAGAAGCCCTAGAACTATTATTGAGGGCAGAGAGAAGCGAAAATGTATGATAAAGCTTGGAGTAGAAAAAATGGAGTTCCAAGGTAACAGGCTTAGAACTACAGGAGAAATAGTTGAGGCTCCTGAAGACGTTGAACACGGATACCACACTTTCAACCTTGAAGCCGGAGATGAATTCGAGATCTGGAAAGAAAAGTGGAGGAACTACCAGATTGAACGTGTTAAAAAAGCTGCCAGGATTGAAAACTACAAGATACTTGTATGCCTAGTTGAGAAAGGGGAATCTAATTTTGCGTATATTACAGAAACAGGGATTAAAGATTTAGCCAGCGTTGATGTAAACGTCCCTGGAAAGATGTATAAAACCCAAGGAGAGGAGAAAGAAGGTTTTTACGGTCAAATAATAAGCGTTTTGTCAAGGAACGCGAAAAAAGTTGATAGAATTATTATCGGAGGCCCTGGTTTTGAGAAAGAGAACGTTTTAAACCGTCTTAAGGATGATTACCCTGATGTTTCTAAAAAAGTTGTTTTAGAGGATACCTCGGTAACAGGGTATACGGGTGTCCAAGAAGTCATAAAGAGAGGTGCTGTAGACCGTATAATCGATGAATCACGAGTATCTGAGGAAATCCAGTTGGTTGAAAAGTTTCTAAAACACTTGAACAAGGAGAGCGGTAAAGCGGTCTACAAACCTAAAAAAGTAGCTAAAGCAGCTGAGATGGGAGCTGTAAAGAATCTTTTAGTAAATGACAACCTTATAACGGATAACAGGTACGAAAAAGTTATGGAGGCTGTTGAAAACCAGGCAGGGGAAATACATATCATTCATACTGATCATGAAGCAGGAAGAAAGCTTAAATCTCTTAGCGGAGTGGCTGCTATTTTAAGGTTTAAGATTGACTGAGAGCTAATGGTTAATCGTATCCTAACTCTTTCTGAGCTCTTTCAACTCTTTCTTTTTCTTCTTCGCTAAACTCGTTTGAATCTTCTAATTCAGTTAGTGGCTCAATCTTTTTTTCACGGATAATCTCGATTGCTTCATCCGCTTTCTCAGTATTGTAATCTGAATCAACTGATTTTGCAAACTTTTCAACCTCATGCCACATATTGATATTGAACTTGTCAAAGTCGTCTCCAATAATTCTGTAATAATCTTCCGACATTTCAAAGAACATATAATCTCTTCTCTCCTCCTCGTTTTTAAACAAGCTTTGGCCACGAGTTTCTTGTTCTGAAGTAGTATTTGTGATATCGAATACTGTAGGCATCAAATCAACCAGAGAAACTGGTTCCTGTATTCTTCTATATTTGTTATCAGGTAGTTTAATAAGCAGAGGAACCTTTAAAGAGCAGTCCAATAATGTCCCATGGCCTATTATATTGTGTTCTCCTAGGCATTGCCCATGATCGGATGTTAAAATAATAGTTGAATCGCTGTACCGGTTACTTTCTTTAAGGTAATCGATTAAATCACCTATTTTCTCATCAGTATACCTAATTTCAGCATCGTAAAGGTTTTTGAGCCTTGTTTTATCATACTTTGTTAAGTTGTAAGCAGTATTATAAGCTCTGTACACTCCTATATCTTTTTCCTTGTACTCTTCTTTAGCTGTATCAAAAAGATCGATATACTCTTTTTCCGGCGGCATGTATGGGTTGTGTGGTTCAAAGTAGTGTAGCCACATGAAAAGATTTTCATCATCTAAATTAGTCTGGTCTACCTCCTTTATAGCCTCGTCTGTAAGCTCTTCAGCCGTTTTTCTTTGACTGTTATAATACTTTTGTAGGGGCTCATACTCAGGGAAAGTATAGTAATTTTCTTCAAAAAACCAGTCTCTAACTGAGTCGTTTTCAACTCCAGGAGGATTGTCATCACGGTATATATCGAACTCTTTTCCAAATCCTTGTTCCTCCTGGAGGTTGAAGTGAGGTACAATCCCTACGGTCGTATATCCTTCTTTGTTAAGTATATTCACCAACGAATTATTAGTTTGAAATTCTATCTGCCCATGAGGTATAAACTCTCCTAAATTATCTGTGTGGAAGTACTGGGAGGAAAACATTTTAGCAAAACTAAAAGCTGTACCTCCTGAAGGAGCGTAAGCGTTTTCAAATATAACAGAATCCTCTGCTAACTTATCTATGTTAGGAGTGGTTTCCCGTTCATAACCGTGGTAACCTATTCTTTCAGGGTTAAGGGCTTCAACTGTAATAAAAAATATGTTGTGGTCTTCTTTTTCAAAACCTAGTTCATCAGAGCTTTCAAAATGAGAAGAAAGGTAAAAATAAGCTGTAACTGATAAAAATAAGAAAGTGATTAAAAGTGCTGCAGTAGTTTTTTTATTAAACTCCATTATTACTCCATTATTATTTCCTTATCTGCAATCCGCAGAGCTAGTTTTTTCTCCTCTAAAAACTTTTTCTACACATTCTTCACTGTACCTCACCATTTTGAAAATTCCTTGGTGGTCTTCTCCGTACTCTCCTTCTTTCTGGAACTCCCAGACCTTTTCTCCTTCCCTGTTAACTTCAAAAGCTCTTCCGACCATTGACTCTGTAATTAATACATTGCCGTTAGGAAGTGGCTGAGCACCGCCCATGAACCTTGTGTGGAAGT
>JALDAI010000091.1 GCA_022729285.1 Candidatus Nanoanaerosalina archaeon | reverse complement strand
TTCAGCAATTTCAGGTAGGTTTTTGTAGTTCATACCGTTGATAATAACCCTTAACTCCGTTTCATAACCGGCAGCAAGAAGGTTTTTAATACCTTGAACAGTCTGTTTAAAGCTTCCTTTAGCCCTTGTTATAGAGTCATGGGTTTCAGCTTTAGAGCCGTAAATAGCTACACCGAACCTTATTTTTTCATGAGGCGGAGCGTAAGAAGTCATTTTCTTTATAAAAGAAAATTTTGAGAAAGCTCTACCGTTAGAAACAACGAAGATTAGGAAGTCCTCAAGCTTCTCCCTGGCATACTCAAGAACCTCGAAAAAATCCTCGCTAATAGTAGGCTCCCCACCGCTGAAACCAACAGTATTGTGTTTAGAAGTATCAATAGAATCGATAAAATCTTTCAACTGTTTAGTAGGGACATGTATACTACCTTTTTTAGCAAGAACACCTTCATCCTCATAAAAAACCATGTCGTTTATACAGGACACACAGTTGTTGTTACAGATAAAAGTAACCGGGTGGTCTTTCATTAAAACCACCTAACGTTTTCAAATGTTAAAAAGGTCATCGAACTCAACACTGTCTTTCAACTTATTGATAACCTCGGAAACATCAGATACTTTCTCCTCATCAGAGCCTTTCTGTGAAGGCATAAGCTCAGCAGGAATAGTTACAACAGTTGAGTTCTCCACAGCCACTTTGTCGATAGTCTGCAAAGTTCTCAGCTTGTAACCCCCATCACCAAGGATTTCAGAAGCAAGACGGGTTCTAGCAGCCGCCTGTAACTCACCTTCAGCAGACTTGATTCTTGCTCTTCGCTCCCTCTCAGCTTCGGCCTCCGCAGCCATAGCTCTCTCCATAGAGTCAGGGATCGATACGTCACGGATCTCAACGTCTCTGATAGTTACACCGAACTCATCAGTCGACTCATCCAAATCCTTCCTAAGCTCTTCAGCGATCTCATCCCTCTTAGAAAGAAGGTCGTCCAGAACAACTTTACCTATCTCAGCCCTAAGCATAGTCTTACCGTAGTTAACAGTTACCTCGTTGAAATCCTCAACCTCTAAGATAGTGTCTTTGATCTCGTCATCGCTTCTTTTGATCTTGTAAAATATTATAGCATCGACAGTAACCGTTACGTTGTCCTTAGTAAGAACTTTCTGAGGCTGTACATTAACCGTTTTTATCCTGTAATCAACCTTTTTTATCCACTCAACAAAAGGGATGATAAAGTTTAACCCCGGCCCTAAAACCCTTGAGAAAGATCCTAGACGGAAAACTATAGCTCTTTCGTACTCCTGGTTTATAACCACTGATCGGATAACCACGATCAGCGCTAAAAGAATTATTCCGACTAAAATTATTTGGAACATTTTTTACACCTATATAAGTAGATGGTAGGACTACATTTTAAATACTGTTTTTTTAAACATTTTTTAGTTAGAGATGGAAATTGATAGAGAGCTGGTTGAAGAAAGCTTAGAGTATTATGGAGAAACACAGGGAATCCTACCAGAGAAACTAGAAGAAGTAGGAGATAAGTACAGAGAACAAGGATTTTTAACCAGAGAACAGCTCTACAAAGTTGCTTACATGTCGTCTACTAGAAGCGCTTACCACGTTAAAAAGAACCCGGAAAAGTTTTGTAGAAAAGTTACAGAGAACTCGTTGAAAGTAAAAGATGACTTTTCAAAGATAGGTCTAATAACCTTGTTGAAAGGTTTTAAAGCACCAACAGCATCATGTGTTTTAACCGCTTACAACCCGGAGAAACACGCTGTAGTTGATACAAGGGTTTGGGCTACATTGGAGAGAGCAGGAAAAGTGGATGGACGTAAAGAAAGTTTCTCACCGCGGGATTATGTTGAGATGATCGAGCATATCAGAGAGATTTCAGAAAAACTAGGATATACAACAGAGGAAATAGGATACGCTCTTTTCGCCTATGATGCCAAAGTAAGAGAAGGGACTTTACATTAGAAAGTGATTTGTTTTAGAAATGTTTTGTAGCAGGTAGTTTTGATTATATGGCGAATGTTTTTTTTGTAACTGTTTCTATACAGCGATTATTAATTGTTAGGATCTGTTTCTATTAACAAACTTTTCCCTTTTTGGAAATACCATGATGTTTTTTTAAAAAAGAAGTATTATTCCAGAATAGAAACTTTCCAAAACATTTAACAAAAATTGGAGGAGGTCGATTATGAAAATAGAAAAAGAGTTTGTGGAAGAAAATCTTTCAAACTTCGACATAACACCCGCTGTCTACCTTGAAAAAGTAGAAGAGGTTGGAGAAAAGTACAGAGAGTTGAACTGTATGAACTCCAAACATTTGAAAACACTAGCGGAAACAACCGACGACATAGATGAAGAAGAGGT
>JALDAI010000084.1 GCA_022729285.1 Candidatus Nanoanaerosalina archaeon | reverse complement strand
GATTTCAGATCTCTTAAAAACCATGCTGAACTGCTTGGAGACGTTATAGGAAAAGAAGTAGGGTTTGTAAAATCTTTTTTCTCAGAGGAGTTAAAAGAAAAGTTTGGAGAGATGGAAAACGGTGACGTAGTTCTCTTAGAGAACGTGAGGCTTCTCTCTGAAGAGCTGAGGAACGGTACGGTAGAAGAGCATTCGGAAAACCTTTTTGTAAAACGGCTTGAAGAAAACTTCGATGTATTTGTAAACGACGGTTTTTCAGTCGCTCACAGACCTCATGGATCGATGATGGGTTTTATGAAAAAAAACAAAACTTTTCCAGGCCCTCTGATGGTTGAGGAAGTTGAAAAATGTAGAACAGCGAGGGATACTTTGGAAAACCCTGTCTTAGTTCTTGGAGGAGCGAAGCCTGCTGATCTTGTCAGTATGCTTGAAAAGATGATTGAAAGAGCGGAAAAAGTTGTTCTGGGAGGAATCCCTGGAGAAGTTGCTTTAAAGCTGAAAGGAGAAAAAATTGATAAAAAGTATGAATGGATAAAGGATAAAGAGCTTAACGAAGGCGAAGAAAGGTTTAAACAGCTTCTAAGAGAGTACGGCGAAAAGTTCGTGGTTCCGGAAGATCTTGCTACAGGTAAGGGTAACAAAGATGTTTCAAGGTTGACAGGAGAGGAAATGGTTTGGGATATAGGGCCTAAAACAGCCGAAAAATATTCAAAGATAATTAAAGAGGCTAATGCAGTTGTTATGAAAGGTCCTATGGGAGCATACGAAGAAGGCTACAGAAAAGGGTCTTTAACGGTTTTAAAGGCTATGAAAGAAGCTGAAGGATTTACTCTCCTAGGAGGAGGACATACATCCACTCTTCTAAACGAGACAGACTACTCTGTAAAAGATTTCTCACATGTCTCGATTGCAGGAGGCGCCTTTGTCAGGTTTATGTCCGGGCAGGATCTTCCTGTCCTGGAAGCATTAAACCGTTTTTCTTAAAAAGGTTTTTAATTGGTGCTTCACAATAAAGGTTTATGACAAGAGTAGTCTCAATCATATCCGGTAAAGGAGGTGTTGGTAAAACCACTTTTTCAACCAACCTTGCAGTTTCTTTGGCTGAAAAAGGTGAAAGAGTTGCTTTATTAGATGGAGACCTGACAGGAGCCAATGTTTCAAGGCACTTCGGGCTTGACGCATCTAACGCAACTATTAACGATGTTGTAAGAGGAGACGCATATATTACACAGGCAATCTACAGGCATAAATCCGGTTTATCCGTTTTACCGGCTGATTTTGAGGACCATACTCTTGACTCAAACCATTTAAAACATGCAATACTAGACTTCTTAGGACAGAAAGACTTTGTTATTATTGACAGCCCTCCAGGAGCCGGAGGCCCTGTTAGAAGAGCTTTAGAATCAAGTAATGAGGCATTAATTGTTTCAAAACCGTCCTATCCTGCAGTTGATAACGCAAAAGTTGTCAAAAAGCTTGCGAACGAGGTAGGAGTAGATATCAGAGGAGTAGTTCTAAACCAGGTATACGACGACCATCTAGAGCTAAGACATGATGTAGTAGCTGAAAAAATGGGAGAAGAAATAATCGGGGAAATCCCTCAGTGCGACTATGTCAGAGAAGCAATAGCTCATGGTAAACCGGTTCTACACCATAAACCTTACTCAAAAGCTGTTGAATCAGTTGATGACGTCACCTACAAATTGATAGGTAGGGAGCCTCCGAAGAAAACACCTTTAGACAAGGTTAAGAAAGGTTTTCTAAGATTCCTAGACGGTTAATAGGATGCCGGAGTTAAAGCCTTACGAAGTATACCTTTGGAGCCCTGTTAGAAAGGATTACGATAAGTTTAAAGTGCCTGAAGGCATAGAATGCGTCTTTTGTGCACAGGCAGAAGGGGATGAAAGAGTTACTAAACTACCTGTATTTGAAGACGACTTTTTGATGGTTGTCCTAAACATTTTTCCATACAATACAGGACATCTTATGGTAGTTCCTAAGAGACATGTTAATTCTTTAACCGAACTAAAAGAAGAAGAAAGAAACAGGCTTTTCGCAATGGTTCAGAAAGTTGAAAAGCTTGTTAAAAAGGTAAGAGCGCCTGCCGGGATAAATGTAGGGATAAACCTTGGAGAGGCTGCTGGGGAATCTATTCCGCACCTACATGTCCAAGTAGTTCCTATATACGGTAAAGACCGAGGGTTTATGGAGACTTCGCTCAACACTAAAGTTATGAAAGAAGGGCTTGAAGATGTTAGAAAGGGATACCTTGAAGAAAAAAAGGTCTTAGACAACTACTTCTGAAAAATGCTAGAAAACTTCTTCTCCAAAAAAACTGCCTGAAGAAATAGTGTCTCCTAGACCTACCAGTCTCTTAGGGTTTTTATGTATGAGGATAGGGATGGCTAATAGATGGTAGTCTCCATGATCTATTATTCCGTTACCAAAAACTTTTTCAACCTCTTCTATCCCTCTAAACTCTGTGTTTTCCAGATCTATTCCTTCGATATCCTCTCTATCAGGGATATTACCTAGACCTGCAGAAGCTATAGCTGCTATCTCTCCTAGAAACATTGATTTATGCGCTACTTCAGGGGAAGTAGGAAAATCTTTGTCTAAAAGCATTATGTGGAAAGCGTAAGTGTGAAGATGGATACGTTCTACAGCTAATTCATCCTTCACAAAAACCAGGGCGTCCACATACTCTTCAATACTTTCAGGTTGTTCATGGTAGTTTAACGCTTCT
>JALDAI010000038.1 GCA_022729285.1 Candidatus Nanoanaerosalina archaeon | reverse complement strand
GTACTCAACAGAAACATCTTCAACCTTCGCCAGTTTAGGACCTATCTCACAAAAACTCAAAATCTCCTGTAAACCCTTCTCCTCTCCTTCAAAAACTGCTTCAACACGACCATCATCAAGGTTTTTAACCCAACCGGACAAACCAAGTTTTTCAGCCTTTTTCTTAGTATTTGCTCTAAAAAACACTCCTTGAACCCTTCCATCAACCAAAACCCTCATCCTTTTCTCAGCCATGGAACAACACCTATTAAAAAATACGTTTTTCCCTATAAAAAAGGTTTTCCAGAGGAAAAAACTAGGTTCCGGAAACATCTACTTTGACAAAATCAGAGTCCGGGTACAGCTCAAAAGTTACAGTGTACTCCAAATCATTTGGCCCTGCATTCCTTACCTCAGCCTCAACAGTTCCCCTAGGAAGGTCTCCATCTTTCTCACTTAAACGAGTCTGTATCTCTCCTGAACTAGTTGACTCATCGTTGTTAACAAAAACCTCAAATCCTCCAAAAACTTCCTCAGAAATATCCTTGTTATCCCAGTAAACAATAAGATCAGAAGTATCAGATTCTCCGTCATCAAACTCACTCTGAGAGATACATACCTCGGTAACATCGTTCTCTAGTAGGTAACAACTATTTTCGTCATCAATTGAAGCGCCTACACCGGTGTTAGAAGAAAGAGTAATAGGTCCTAAATCAGTGGACGTATGTGGAGATATTATAGTACTTTCAGTATCTATCTCATAGACTATTGCATTATTATCCTCATCAAAAAAGTAATCTCCTCTCTTATGCATTATCCTAAAAGTTCTGGTTGTATAAGTTCCTCCCGAAGCAGTATCTCTAATAGCAGAATCTACTTCGTTTAAAGTATTAATAGCTTGTTGTATGGAGGTAGTGTCTCTCATTTCATTTAATAAAGGATAACCCATCGCTAAAATACTGGTTGTAGCTGCTATAATCACTCCGGTGAGTAGTACATAAGATATTAGGGGAGAGATACCTTTCCTAAAATCGCTCATAAATACGTTATGTATACCTTAACCAATAAAGTTAACTAATTATTTTTTCAGTTCTACTTCTTCGGCCACTATCTGTAATTCGCCTTGGTACATCTCAACAGTGCCTACTACCTTCACACCATCCCCTTCAGAAACACCGTCAACATCGCCAAAGGAAACAACATCTAACTCAGATCTACTTTCAAACTCTAAAAAAGAAATACTTTCAGTCGAAGTTAAGCTGCTAATACGGCCCTTAAACATGATTATACTGTTTAAATGATCCTCATTCACATCTTGTAAATGAACTTCATCTGGTTCATGAACTATTTCAGAGAGAAAGAGTAGCCCGGTTCCAATACACATGAACAAAATACCTACTTGTTTTTCATTCATGATTAGAAAATGAATTTAGTAAGATAAAAGTTGACTAGGTATTACTATAATTAAACGACTTTTTTAACGTCTCAAAGAAAAATAATGGTTGATTTTTCCTGAAAAAGTATTTATTGATTACCTCTCTCCTGGTTTTTGTTTCTTTACCTAAATTACCATGATAAACCCAGGGTTATCTTAGAAGATATCTATGGAAAAATTATGGATGAAACCGTTTAACTCTCACATTCGGGTTATTTGATTAGTTAGATATACTGAGTTGTATTTGTCCTGATAATTAAGCAAAAAAGCAATAATCCTAGAGTTTATCCTCACATTGCACCCGCATTTGAATTACGCATATCTATTTTATGGATCTAACTCTCACATTGGCTTATTATTTTTCTTACACATCCACTTCATTCTGAAAATCACGCCTTCACAATAATTAAATACTTTGTTCTACAAGGTAGTAATAGTGAAAAAAGTGTTCATATTACCTCATATGAGGTAACTGTGAAGTCACATTTAGTTAGGTGAACTATATATGAAGGAATGGTTACAAAAAGTAGGATGGCATGAAAACCCGTTTAACTTCAAAATTTACCCGGATCTTATGGTAGGGTACAAAGATGAACTTACACGTTTACAGAATGCAATTGATGCAGAAAATAAATTCTCAATTATTTTAGGCGATACAGGCGCTGGAAAGACTAATTTATTGAAGTGGTTGATCACGCACTGTGATAGTTACAGTAATGTGAAGTACATGCCTAAACCTCCGAAAACTGAGGATAATTTCCTTATTTATTTAAAAGATGAACTACTTTCACCTAACTTCATCCAGAGATTGTTTAATTCATACTCATTATATAACATTCACCATGAACTAGATAAGAAGTTAGATGAACCATCGTTACTTATTATCGATGAAGGCCATGAAGCTTCACCACAAGTTCTTGAATGGGTTAGGACAATAATTGATCATGTAGACAATCTTTCAGTTATCTCAGCAGGATTGCCTGAGTTTAAAGAAACTCTTTCAGAGAACGTATACACGTTGTACAACCGGGCAACTGATGTTATTTATCTTAACTCTTTAGACAAAGATGAGACAATAGATCTTGTTCGTAAAAGAATTGAAAAAGCAGGAGGAAGTTCACTAGAACCATTTACACAGTCAGCTATAATGAAGATATATGAATTTGCTGACGGGTTCCCACGTGAAATACTTAGAACATGTAACAGATGTGTAGTTCATGCAGCTAAAAATGACTTTTCATTTATAGAAGCAAAAGATGTAGAAGATATCATGGAAGATAATGAAGTTCAGAAAAGCCGAAGTGACCAACAGGATGAAGATGAAGAAGTAAGCAAGGAAGTAAAAGAAGATAAGATGAAGGAGTTAACAGAGAAACAGAAAAAAGTTGTAGAAGTCATGAAGGACCAAGGTAAGTGTTCCTCCGGTGAAATTGCTGATACATTAGATATAACAAGTTATTCGAGTCGTTCACATGCAGTTCGTAGCATCAATAATATACTAAAGAGACTTATGGAAAATGGAATTGTTGACAGAGAACGTAATGGACGGTCTTATAACTATTATCTGGATTAAAACCGATAACATTTATTAATCTCCTACCATACTTATCTAACATATTGGTGTAATATTATGACAGGAAATGTGAGAGGAAAGGATCTTGTGGGAAAAACAATAGTAAGCTCAGAAGCCGGTAAAAGGTTTGGAGAAGTAGCTGATATTAGCTTTATTTCAGGTACAGGTGAACTAATGAACTTATTAATTGAAAATGCTACTCCGCATATCAAGGAGCTTAACATTCAGAGAGATAAGAACGAAAGGTTTATGGTGCCTTTTTCATCAGTGAAGTCAGTTGGTGACTTCGTGATTGTGAATTCTGATGACATCGTTTGATGAGTGTTCAAGTAAAATACTCATCCTTCATTTTTTCTAACTAAATAAGAAAAGAAAAGAAAGGACGGTTTTAAGCGTCTTCTAAGCCGTTTTCAGTTACTCTAAATACTGCTTCTCCTTCAGGCAAGTAAGGACAGTCAACCAGTCTAGCTATTCTCTTATCCTTCTTACTCTTTCTTAGGTATATTCTGAAAGCTGAAGCGTGCCCTACGATGTGACCCCCGATAGCCGAAGTAGGATCTCCGAACAGCTGACCTGGATTAGACATAACCTGGTTAGTAACTACAACAGCTGTGTTAAACGTATTCGCAAGCCTCTGTAATGTATGCATGTGCTTGTTTAGTTTCTGCTGTCTTTCAGCTAACTGTCCACGACCTACATAATCTGATCTAAACTGTGCTGTTAATGAGTCAACAACTATTAGACCGATATCATTTTTCTTAATGATGTCCTGGGCTTTTTCAGCTAAAAGGATCTGGTGGTCCGAATTGTAAGCTCTAGCAACAAATATGTTGTCTAAAACTTCTTCAGGATCAAGTCCGGCGCCTTCAGCCATCTGTTCAACTCTTTCAGGGATGAAAGTATCCTCTGTATCTATGAAAACAACTCCTTTGTCAAGTCCTCCATCTTCCTCAGGAAGTTGACAGTTCACAGCAAGCTGTAGAGCGCACTGAGTTTTCGCAGATCCGAACTCTCCATAAAACTCGGTTATGCTCTGAGTTTCAACCCCTCCATCAAGTAGGTCATTGAAATTTTCGCTGCTTAAAGAAATCTTCGCCATAGACTTACGTTCTTCAAGCTTATCACTACCCGTCTGGAAACCAAGATCTAACTCTTTCCTTGCAGCAATAATTATTTTATTAGCCGTTTTAGACCCTAGATCTGCCACTTCAGAAAGATCAGCAGCACTCATTGTCGCAATAGACATCAGAGTGTCATAACCAGCATCCTTTAATTTTTCGGCAGTTTTCGCTCCTACACCCGGTAAATCTTCTAAATTTGCATCAGCCACTTTTTATCTCCTCTAATTTTTCTTTGATTAAACTAACTGTTTCAGGTAGTTCAATATCATTTACAACTATCTCATTAGTGTTGAAGAAATCATTAAACTGAGTCCTACCCTTTACTTTAACTCGTTTACCAATACTTTCTTCAGCATACATACTTATTTTGTCAACATCGCCGTTGAACTCTATATTTTCCGCTCCTAAAACCTTTTTAGCGGTTTCATTAAACACGATACACCTAATATTTCCTACACCATCGTCCAGTATGATGGGTAAAGCAATCTTGTACACGGGGTTCACGTCGCCGTGTTCCTTACATTTGTACTCATCATCCTTTCTCAAAGTAGAGTCACAGTCAGGACATCTTCTGTAAAAAGGATTCTTAGTATAGATCTGGACTACTTGTCCACTTACTTCAACATAATTGTTTTCATTCTGTATTTCATTGATTGAAACTTTTTTGTAGGAACCTCTACCGCTACTACTCTTTTTTACAGCCTCTATCTCTTCATCAATCCTTTTTATCTTAGTATTGTTGCCTATTCTTAACTCAGCATTTCCACGGTTATCTTCACGGGTGTAAGCATTAGTTATTTCTATAACATCGCCCTTATCAAGCTTTTCAGCTACTTCTGTCTGCTCGTCCCATAAAGACATTCTTAGAGTTCCTGTAGAGTCTCCTAGTACAAGGTTTCTAACCTTTCCTTCTTCCTCGTCTTCTCCGCTTCTTTCAAACGTATGAGTATCTGTAATATCGATTATTTTCGCCTTAACATTTGTTTTACTCATTCCAGGAACTATGGATTCAATTTTAAGCTCCTTATCAACGTCTTCAACAATATCGACGCCTAATTCCTTAGCAACAAGGTGTGCAGCTCCTTCACCAGAAACTAGTCCTTTAAACTCTTTCTCTTTATTCTCTATTTTTTCAACGACTTCTTCTTCCGTTAAATCGGACTCATTGGATATAATCTTTACAATTTCTTCGACCATAATTCTACTCCAGAGCTTTCTCTATTTCTTCCTTTGTGATAACGTTTGATCCTTTTTTAGAAGCTGAACCGACAGCTTCCTCGGTAATGTATCCTGCAAATAGTTCTAAAGTCTCACCAAAAACTCTTACAGCTTCTTCAGATACTTCATCTGCTCCCATCTGTTTTAGGAACTTCTCAATTGTTTTTTCAGAATACTCCATCTGTATATTAAAGTAATCAAGTTTTAGTCTTAAATATTTGTCCGGTGTTTACAGACTTAATTTAATTGTTTTGGATGAATTATTTAATCTATAGGTGTAATAATACTGTTAGGGGGAACATATGAAAGATATCAAAGACCTTTTTTTACAAAAAAAGCCAGCCACAATCCTTGTAGGGATTAAAAAAGGAAACGGTAACAAGTATGCTTCAGTATTGTCAAAAGAGGCAGAATGTACTTATTCTCACGCTGTAAAAATTCTGAACAAGTTTGAAGAACAAGAATTAGTAGAGTTCAATAAAGAAGGTCGGAGAAAACTGATAGATCTTACTGAGAAAGGAGAAGATTTAGCAGATAATTTAGAAAACCTTTTCACAACTATGAGACAGTTCGAATAAAATAGAACACATATTTATCAACACATATTTTATGGAATATGTTTTGTAGCACTATTTGTTGAACTGATAAAGTTATTTAGTACAATACATCTTTTAGATAGTATATTTTAAAAAGTATATTTTGGATTAATATATTCTTAGTGAGTGTTCATGACTTTTGAACAATATGTGGTGTTCGCAATATTTGAACACTCCTCGGGTGTGTTAATTCTTTGAACACCCTTTGGCTATTATTCCAAAATTTTTGTCGGCAAATCTTACCTGAGAAGGGTAGGGTGATTAAGCAACAGATACCGAAAAACAGAAAAATCCATAGTTAGTCGATTTTATCCATGAATTATCCATAGATAGGATTAGAAAGATCTCAAAAATTATTCCTGCGATAAATTTCTGACAATCGTGGCAAAAATGTTTGAAGATTACAAGAAAAATACTCCTTTTATATAAAGTACCTCTAAATCCGGGTTATAGTATGGTGTCTGACGGTTAATGGGGGGTGTACCATACACCTATATAAATGTTGAATAAATAGTCAACAGACAGATATTTTTCCCAGGACTTTGTTTACATATTAGTCAACAGTTGACTATATAGTAAAAAGGTTTACTAATTAGTTAAGTTTATAAACAAATTTTATTAATTTTCTAATATGGAAATTAGGTATGAAGATGTTTCGACAAAGATGTCAAAAGAGAAAATTCTTGAACAGATCTTTCCGACACAAGAAAAGTATAGGTCTATTACTTCAGACCTTTTCGACATGTTCTCCAAAGAATCTGAAAAAATTGAAGGAAGACACGAATTAGTAGTTTCTTCGGTAGTATCTAAGCTCCAAGAGCTAGGACATAATAGACATACGGTTTACAAAGTAATGAATGAGTATTTAGTGCCTATGGGAATCATAAACTGGAAAAAATTCGAAGGATCGGTTCAAGTGTCCAAAAAATTTGGTAACTCTCTCAGAAATCTCTCAATATCCTGGAAAAACTTTGTGGACAGTTTATCGGAGAGATCTTAATTATTATGGGTGTTCGAACATTTGGAACACCCTTTCGGGTTGTGTAGATAAAACGAACACTCTTTTAGTTGTTCATAAAATTTGAACAATCTGCTTCAAAAAATAAGAAGTTGGAAGGAGGGGATGGGGGATTGTTAGGTTGTAATATAATTACCTAATACTTCC
>JALDAI010000056.1 GCA_022729285.1 Candidatus Nanoanaerosalina archaeon | reverse complement strand
TCAACTAATTATTATGCGAGGACGAGGATTCGAACCCCGGAACCCCTACGGGACAGCGCCCTCAACGCTGCACCTTTGGCCACTTGGTTACCCTCGCAGTAGTTTCTAAGGAATCTTAGTTATCAACAGTTAAAAAAATTCTTAAAACGGTTTAGGGAAAGTTAAACACAACTAATTTTTATTATACAATAAAAAAAGGTATAACGCTGTTATACCAAGTTAGGGAAAGAAAATAGCCTAACTCTTTAACCAATAAAAGTACTATATGAAAAAAAGTAGGTTTGTGATTAACTATCATACAATGACTATACTTTTATAAAATATTTCTTTTGTTTAAATGTTATGGAAGTCAAAGAAGTAATTTACTCTCTCCCAGAAAAGGTTAGTGAAGGAGGAGAAAAAATAAAAAAAGGTTTAAAATACGGTTTAGCAACTACTGCAGTAGCAGGTATGCTTTTAGGAGGTAGTTTTTCCGTAAATGCTCAACAAAACTTTGATGCTTCCGTAAGAACAGTTGAAAGATACGCTAACAGATATATAGATAGAGATAAAAGGAGTAAGTTTGTAAGCCTGCACCAAAACATAAAGATGGAGGAAAAAGTTGGAGAACCGGGTAAAAATCCTCAAGATCTTTTAGACAGTATGGCCGACCGTTACGGTAATGATGACGGCAGAACTTCAAACTTTGAAAGACAAAATTTCTCAAATGCTCTAGACGAAATGTTGCCAAAGCTTGCTAATCTAGAGTACGGCGATAGAGACGGTAAAACAAGAGTTTCAGAGTATGAAAAAATGGTTTCAGACCTTAGAAAAAACAAAACCTTTGATGTAACTCAAAGGTATATTAAAGAGTATACAGGTTTTTACGATGAAGTTGAGCTCGATGCAAGAGAAGAGGTTAGAAGATACCTTAGACCGGAAAAACAGGAAGTAATGTACCAAACTTTTAGAGATGTATACCATGACGAGATAGAAGATATTAAACGTAGAGCAGGCATCCCTACAAGAGAGGAAGAGCTTAGAAAAGAGTTTCTACAAGAGCTTTTCGAAAACTTATACGAAAAACTCTTTAAATCTAATTAAAAAGTATACCTTATGCTTGATATTTTTCTATACTATTTGGAGCCAAGCATCGTTAATTCTTCTTTTTTCCAGTATTTACCACCATTTTTCGGATATTTGATAGTTTTATCCACCATAATATGGGGTATATATACCTTAAAAACCAGAGAAACATTTTCTAAAAATGAGATAATTACTCTAACCATAGTAATACTAGTTTACACTTTATTAGCGTTTAATCAACCATTTACTACTGGTGCAGGAGGAGGAGAAGAATATAATTATGTTTTAGTTGGCGAAAGTATTTCTGAAACCTTTACTTTTACTAATGCTAGAGCAGACGGAGGGATTTACCTAAAACCATATGTCATGTATCCTGTACTAGTTTCCATACCTTCATTGTTTTTTGAAACTAGTTTAAGCCTAGGTATTTCTGTTAACACTGTTCTATCAGTATTAACCCTTTTCATGTTTTATCTAGTTAGTAAAAGTTTTTTTGGTGAAAAAGCAGGTATTTTTTCAGTTATTATATTAGGAATATCTCCTTTGTTTCTAAAAATGGCTAGAAGCCCTGAATCCTTAATGGTATCAGGTTTTTACCTTTTATTTACAGTATACGGGATGCAAAAATGGGAGGAATCACCCCAAATTGGTTACAAGATAGGGATCATTATCGGAGTTTTAGGAATGGTGTTTTCACGGACCGATATGTGGCTGTTTATACCGCCTTTATTCATAACATATCTTTTGAAAACAAAAAAAATCAAGGAAAAAATTTTCTCAAAACAAAATATTTTGCTTGGACTAGTTTTTATGGCAGTTTCGACTGTATCCCTAATGCTTAACATAAACTTTGGAACCTCACTTGCAAGACCTTTTAGTACAGAAAACTTACTAAACAACTTAACAGAGTTCTTTTTTACTGTTAGAAGCAGTTTTGGTTATGTTCTTATACTGTTAATAGGCTTACCTTTATCCCTATACTACTTGATGACAGAAAAAGGCAAAAGGGTGATTTATGGTATCGGGCTGTTAAATCTTGTATTTTACCTTTTCTACCAACCTGGTAATATCAACGCTCATCCGAAGTTTTACTTCATAACCCTTATTATATTTTCATTTTCAATTGGTGACTTTTTTTACAAAATATCCAACAAGTACAACAAAAAAAGATTTTATAAACCATTCATCCTATTTACAATACTTATCATCATAGCAATACCTACAGGTTATAATATACAACAGATAGAGAGAGATGAATACTCACTTGCTGCTAAACATACATTGAACATCCCTATGAGAATGTATCCGGAGTGTACTTTACTAGCTCAGGACAGAAGACATGTTAAAATTGTTGGTTATGAAGAAGCAATTAGTTCTTGGTCTTATTCAAAAGAAGAATTAGGAGAGATAAACAAGTTGAGAGAGTTTAATGAAGAATGCTTAATATACTATAGACGTAGAAAAGATGCATCCCACTTTGAAAAATTCGAACAAAAGTTTTTAGAAGAAGCAGAAAAACTTTCCACATATCCTACAGATAACCTCTATGACCCAACAGCATACCTTATTAACTTAACAGAACCTGGTCAAACCAACTAGTTAACACCAGGCCTAGCATCAAGGGTTAATTCAACTGTTATCTGTTCACCGTCACGAATAACATCTAAAACAACAGTGTCTCCTACCTCTACTTCCGTAGCCAAGTAACTCAACATTTCATGGAGCTGAGTGATTCTCTCACCATCAATACCGACGATTATATCTCCGCTAGGCACTTCTCCACCTTCTTCGAACTCAGTTACATCACCCATACCTTTTAGCCCCGCATCATCAGCAGGAGAGTCTTCAACTACTTCTAAAACCATGAAACCTCTTGCATCTTCTAACCCTTCTTCATCAGCTATTACAGGAGTAACATCAACCCCGGAAACACCTAACCACGGATGTTCATAGTATCCTTGGTTTATAAGTTCAGGTACAACTCTTGAAATAGTCGAGGCAGGAACTGCGAAACCAACACCTGAAAAAGTAGCATCCTGTGTATTTATCGCAGTGTTTATCCCTATCACCTCTCCTTCAAGGTTTAAAAGAGGGCCTCCTGAGTTACCAGGATTGATAGGAGCATCAATCTGCACCATATTAGGAATTGAAAACTGATCGATTCCAGGAATCATCCTGTTAGTGTGTGAAACGATTCCGGAAGTCATCGATCCTTCTAAACCGAAAGGATTACCTATCGCTAAGACAGAGTCGCCAACTGAGAAATCCCTCTTAGAAATCTCAAGCTCAGGGAGTTCTTCCCCCAAATCTACTCTTAAAACAGCTAAGTCAGTGTAAGGGTCTGCAGCGACAAGTTCTCCATGGTAAGTCGCATCATCTAAAAAAGTAACATCAAACTGTTCAAATCCTTCAACAACGTGGTAGTTGGTCAGAATATATCCTTCAGAATCAAAAACAAATCCGGATCCAACAGCAACTTCTTCATCAAAGCCATCTAAGTTCTGTCTAGAAGGATTTATAGAAACAACAGAATCCCGAGACTCTTGAAAAACTTTGTTCCTTATCTCATCACCGGTATAATTAACAACAGACTCCCCTACAACACCTTCTTCTTGGCCGTTACCGAGCTCGTAATCATTAACTGCTCCAAGAAAAGTTTCTCCTCCAGCATAAATCATACCCGCCTGAAAACCTGCTAGAAAAACTATTAACATCAAAATTATACTTCCATTCTTAGATGACATGGTTGACCTCTCTATAATCCTAGAGATTATTAAGTTCGTCCTTAAGGCTTTTAAGCTCTTCATGTAACTCATTCATAGAATCTTCTATAACCTCTTCATCAGCTCCAGGAACAGGCTCTTGGCTTCTTTCAGATCTGTCAAATTCTTCTTCGTTCAAAACCCTTCTCGGCCTTCTTCTACTTCTTCTACCATCTTTTTCACTTTTTTCTGCCTGTATTTGGTCATAACCCCCTAAACTACCGACATTAGGAAACTCATCTCCCATATTTGTGAGCTTGTCCTCTAAATTCTCAACGCTTTCAAGAAAAGTATCGATACTTTTCTCCTTAACTTCTTCAACCCTTCTAATAACTTTCAAAGAATACTCCATATTATCTAATATCTGCTTTATAGCTTCCAGATTCTTCAAAACATTTTTGTAGCCTTCCACTCTAACGTAAATCGGTCCATCATCTTCAGGAATTTCTGCCATTGTCAACAATACAAACTTCACACCGACAGTATATTAAAATTTTCCATTAACACAGGTTGAAAACTCTGTGTTAAAAGTTCTTCCTCAACATACTGTAAGAAATCCCTCCTGTGATAAAGTACATTGAAACAAAAAATATAGAAACTCTGAAAGGGTAATCAGGGTAAAAAATCCCTCCTAAAAGGAAAAGTTCAAGAATTATAAAACACATCAACAAGAACTTTGTGATAACCGTGGCATCCAGTAGTTTGACGTTAGGATTAAGACCTGTAAGCTTTACAACCACAGCTAAAACATATGTAGCGGAGATAAAAGATATTAGAAGTGCATGAACCAGAACTAACAAGCCGCCTCCAAAAATATAAAACCCTACAAGGTTTGCAGCTATTAGTAAAGGAGATATTATAAGGAAAAAAGTCTTTATCTTTGAAGCTAAAACCTCTTTTTCAGTTAAAGGAAGGATGTAGTAGAGACCCTTCTTATCGTACCTATTTATCCAGTTGTAAACTGATAAACTAGAGATGCCTAAAAAAGTTGAAAAAGAAAGAAGCTGCTCTCTCAAAAATAACTTGGAAAAAGGTAGTTTATCAACCATAAACCAGAAAACACCTCCTAAAACACCGTATGTAACCAGTATTTTTCCAAAACCGCCGCTACTTCTTCTTATATCTAAAAAATCTTTCGAGATTAAAGAACCAAGTTTGTTAGAAATTTTTTGGAAAAAATCGTTTTTAGTAACAACTTCTTTCGACTCTTTGAAAGAATGAAAAACTCCGCCTAAAAACATTAAACCAATTATAACCGTTGAATTAAACAAAAAACTGTTTAAGGAAGGCTCTAAGAAGAAAGAATAGCCCAAGTTAAGGGCTTCTAAGGAAATATTAAAACTGTAAACCGCTGCTATAAT
>JALDAI010000003.1 GCA_022729285.1 Candidatus Nanoanaerosalina archaeon | reverse complement strand
TATGGAGAGTTGAAGCGGTTTTAACCATTTCATGCCTCCAGGCCTGCCAAGGCACTAAAACATCTTTTGAAAGAGCGTACTTGACCTGTATAGCTGTTAAAATATTTCCTATCGAAGCCCATGAAGCTTCCTGAATAGGTTTCCATGACTGTTTAACAAGTTTTTCCAGACCATATAGGCCGGTATGGTTGATGAAAAAAGAGTTGGAAAGGTCTATAACAGCTCTACCCGGTACATTGTACCTTGATGGCGAATGCTTCTGTACTCCGTAACTGTTGTAACTGCTCTTTTCCGCTAACTTTTCAATACCTGAGGCACGGCCTAAAGGAAAACCGGTGAATCCGTACTCCTCAGCTTTTTCATCGATTAACGGAATAATTTCAGAGCTGTTTAAAACAAGTAGATCAGGGTCTTTTTCCTTTAACTGATTTTTTATCTCTTCTAAGTTCTTTTCCTCGGTTTCCCTAAATAACCGGTTGTCTAAACCTACTTTTGAAATATTACCGTTATCCAGCTGTTTTCTAGGTATAGTTAACTTCTGTACATCAAGATTTTCTGCAGAAGGCTTAGTAGAGGTTTCAAGAAAGTATCTGTGTTGACTGCTGAAATCAACGTTGAAGAAACGGTATTCGCCTACTCTGAACTCGTTTGAAGCTTTACTAACTGCTTTCATAAGGTTTTTGGTACAGTTGACATCTACTTTTAACACTTTTCTGTAATCCTTTCTCCAACCTGTTCTTTTCCTAACATAACTTACATCCACTACCTGTGGCAAACTCAGTAAAAACTCTTCCATCTCACCGAGCTCTTTATCTGAACTCCTTGAGATGAAAAAAGAAGGGTTGTAGTCCCTATCTTTCTCTATCACACCTCCTTTACTCCACTTTACAACTGTACCGTTGAAAAAATCTACTTTAAAAACCATATTTTCAGATTATTCACAGGCTGAACGTATCTCATGTAGCTCCTTCTCCTGTTCAAGTATCACTGACAAAAGGAACGAGTTGAACGGTTCAAAATGGTTCATATGTGAAGCAGCGTCAGCGTTTCTATCAGCTTTTTTAAACAGGTTTTCAAAATGTTTCTGGTCTTCCAGCCTCAGAGCTCGTTTATAATCGTCCCACTCGTTTTCCAGTCTTCTTAAAACCTGTCGAAAAGTCGGGTTTGTCCTACCCAGCACGAACCACCCTTTCTTTAACAACTTTTTGGCGTTGTATGCTCCTAAACTCCTCTTTCAAAATTAACTCCCACAGCTTTAGAGTCGTCTGTATATATCCGGGACCTCTGTAAGTCAAGGTTTTAAACCCGTCTGTCTCAAACTTTAATCCGTGCCCTGTCGATGAACAAAGGATTTCTGTCGGGTTTTCAAACTGTTCTGCTAAACTCTTTTCACAGGTTATTAATGCAGGAACTTCTAAATCATCTGTAACTTTTTCAATATTTTTTACAACATCTTCCATAAACTCACCTCTCCATTTTCTGTTTCTAACATCTTTTCTGTATAGATGGTCTATAAGAGGAAGCACTATAAGGTTGGTTTCCGGTGTAGCGGCTTCTTTTATTTTTTCTATCAACGAGTAATGTTGGTAAGGGGTGAAAGCTCTTGCCACCTGTATTTTTTCTAAGATTTTTGGTGTAGGGGAAATCCTTGAAAGCAGATGGGTTGAACAGTTGTTACCAACATCTATCCAGTGTGCTTCCTCTCCGAACCGGATAAGGTGGTTTACAGCTAATGCCTGGAAAGCGTTATTAGTTCCTTCACCGGTTTTAACGAGGTTTACACCGTTATCCAGTGATGGAATCCTTGGTATCCTTATCCGACTCATACACAGAAATTAGTTAAGGCCTAGTTTAATGGGACGGGTGTTCTTGCCGTTACTTCCGTTAGCTTAACCACACATAAATGGTTATAACAGCGTTATATCTTTTTTAGAGCTTCTAAACAGGTCTAAGGTAGAATACTAACTATTTTATCGATGTTTTGAGCTATGAACTCTACAAGCTTTTTACCGATGTATATACCTGCTACTCCTAAAACTCCTGACAAAGCATTAGGTGCTGGTATCGGAAGTTTGATCAATGTGAAGAAAGCTCCTACCGCAATTCCGACAAGAAGTGCTGAAATTTCTGTTCTCATATTTTTTTGTTAGTGTTTCTCTGTTTTAAACTATTTCCTTCTCTTTCATACTGACTGCTCCTGACTCTCCAACTACTATATGGTCTAAAAGAGAGATTTTAAATTCGTTCAACGCTCTCTGCAAAACTTTTGTTGTCTCAATATCTTTCTGCGTAGGATCGGAATTACCTAAGGGATGGTTGTGAGCTAAAACAACTGCTGAAGCATTACACTCCAGACCTTTCTTTATTACCTCTCTTTTTTCGACAGGAACATTTTTCATAGATCCTTTGAAAATTTTATCCACTGATAAAACTTTGTTGTTAGGAGAAATATAGGCTGCATGTAGCTCTTCTTGTTGTAAATCTATTAGACGTCCTTCAAAAAGTTTTTTAGCATCTTCTGAACTAAGTATTTTTTCTGGTTTTTCCAAACCTTTTCTACGCCCTAGCTCGAAAGCAGCAGCAATTTGGGCTGCTTTAATACTTCCTATACCTTCGTACTGTTTAAGTTCCTGTATAGAAGCTTTACTAAGCTTCTTAAGCGACATATCCTTTAAGAGGTTGTTGCCTACTTCTTTAGCATTTTTACCGTGTAAACCGGTTCTTATAATAAGGGCTAAAAGCTCTGATTCGCTAAGGCTGTCTAAACCTTTTTCAACAAGTCTCTCTCTTGGTCTTTCTGACTTTGGTAGTTCTTTTATAGTGTAGCCCATAGGCTCTGTTTACTCGTAGCCACTTATATTTTTATGAGTTGTTAAAGAAAGAAGGCGGTTCTTGTTATATCAGTCCATGTTAAAGACTTCTGAAAAAATGTATTTAACGTCTTCTATTAGGTGTTCGAAGGTCTGTAAGATACCTATAACAACTCTATCAAAAGTTATGTCGTCATCTACTACAGCTTCTTGCCCATTATCTGTCAAGTTTTGTGTGGAATGGATTTCTTCTCTACTCTGAACTTCAAAGTCTCTGCCTGACTGTAAAGGCTCTGCGTCTTCGGGTATAGGAAGTTCCATACTGTTAAGCTCTCTAGTACAGTTGTAAACTTCGTTTTCAGATTCTTTGTGACAAGGTTTAAATGTCCCTAAAACTTCTTCTACTTTTTCCACATACTCTTCTGAGGTTTGAGCAGTTTCTAAATCTTCAAGCTGCCTATAAATGTCTTGTAGGTTTTCTGAACTACTTTCCTTTACATAATTCCTTATGAGAAGGTTTGAGTAGGAGTATCCAAAGGTGCCTTTATCCATATCAGGGTTTAAACGGCCTTCTAGCCTTGGTGTCCATTCTTCCATAAATGTCCGGTTTGTCGAGTAGTATTCCCAAAGATCTTCCGGAGTTCCTCTTGGCTCTATACGGTACCTACAATTACTGGATGGATCGTCTTCACATGGCTGTTCCCATGTGACAGGTTTACCAAAGCTTTCCTGAGTATGTATGTCTAGTTCCTGGTTCACAGTGTCTTCTATATATGTTGCAATTCCTTCGTCTAAAACGGTGGTATCGATGTTCCTCCATCCCAGGTATTCGTGGTTAATTGCATGAGCGGTTTCATGAGCTAGTAAACCTGGTAAGTTAGTTTTGTCTACTTCTGATCCTTTAACGTAGATCAGTGAAGGTGCTCTATGCACTCCTGAAGGCCTTGGACCAAACTTTTGTTCAAAAGAGGCGTCGTCCTTAATGATGACTGTTAAGCTGTTGAACTGTGGTGTAACTCCTGTTTTATTAGTTATAAGATAGTATGCTTCATCTATTTCTGTAAGATTTGCTTCGCCGAAAAGTATGTAGTTTTCATACGGGTTTTGTTCTAACACTTCTTCATCTGATATATATGTTGTTAAAATATTGAGAGGTCCTTCTCCCTGGTAAACTGCTTCAGTTTTATTTATCTTGGTTTTGAAAGGCTGTTGTGAGGTTGTGCTGAGTATTTTGGTATCCGTCTCTAAACTGACCTGTGTTGTCTCATTAGGCATTCCGGGTAGCTGAAGGCTTGATTTTTTTAGACCCTCGGCTTTTTCTTCGCTTACATTGACTCTGTACTGTATCTCCACTTTCTCCGATGTCCTCATCTGACCGAGGTTTGTACTAAACCTTAAAGTGTTGTCTTCATGTCTAAAATCTCTT
This sequence comes from Candidatus Nanoanaerosalina archaeon, assembly GCA_022729285.1. Taxonomy (GTDB): domain Archaea; phylum Nanohalarchaeota; class Nanosalinia; order Nanosalinales; family Nanoanaerosalinaceae; genus Nanoanaerosalina. The sequence goes on along the minus strand of JALDAI010000003.1, from coordinate 20,018 downwards.
ATTTCATCGTATGAATCTTTTACCCGGATATCAAAGGCGTTTTCAGGTACTGTCCAAGTTGTTGTCCATCTTGTAGTAGGTCTATCTGATGTAAGGGTGATATTTGTAGAGACCTGTTCGAAGTTTTCTCCAAGAAATACTTCATGGGTTACATTTGATGTAGCTACACCTATTAAAGAAGTAACTAATACGAGTAAAAGAAGTGTCTTCAAAAAATATTTATTTTCCACTAACATTTATTTCTCCTACTTAGTTATTATTTTAACTAATGGTTTCTTTTTAACCGTTAACCTTTTATATGAGATGTCCGAATTATTCCAAGTCGTTAACACGGATAACATATACTTGAAAACTTATTTTTTAAACCAAATATCTTGTTATAAGTGTTCTACCTTATGTTTTCAGGACTTCCAAAATATTATATTAAACTATAATACTTTTTAATGTATACCAAAACATTTATAAATGAGTTATGTGTAATTAGTAAAAGTATTACTATTCAGGTTTCGGGATGGAAAACAGACGAGTATGTTTGTTACTATTTCCGAGCAAAAAATAGTACCGAAACATTTATATATGACGAAGGTTAATATAAAACTATCGCATGTTTTTACTACTGTGGGGGAATTATTATGGTTGAAGAAGCAAAAGAAATGACAGCACAAAATTTTGAAGAAGAGTTTGAAGAAGAGTTAGGAAACCCTGATATGAATGAATTTGAGGCACAAGCTGATTCTGTTCCGATGGATGAGCATATGGATGGTCCTGTTATGCCGAGGATGGATGAAGAAGATTCATCTGATGGAAAATTAACTTATCCAGGATCTGAAGAACAGAAAGAAGAAAAAGAAGAGGATAAAGAGGAAACTAAATCAGTTAAACCTAAATCAGCTGATGAAGGATTAAAATGTCCTGAATGTGACTCAACTGATTTTAACGAGGATAAAGACAAGGCAGAGCTTATCTGCGCAAAATGTGGTCTTGTACTTGATGAAAACAGAATCGATGACTCACCTGAATGGAGAGCATTCAACGCTGAGCAGAGAGAGAAAAAATCAAGAGCAGGAGCTCCACTTACCTATACAAAACACGATATGGGTGTATCAACTGATATAGGTAAAGGATCGGGAGAGCTTTACAAGGTATCAGGTAAGAAAAGAGCTCAGTACTACAGGATGAGAAAGTGGCACAACAGACTTACAAAGTCTAAAGACAGAAACCTTGGTTTCGCACTTTCAGAACTAAACAGACTAATCTCACACCTTAACCTACCTAAGTCTGTACACGAAGAAGTTGCACGACTTTATGAGAAAGCTGTGGACAAAGGTCTTGTAAGAGGACGAGCAATGGAGTCTGTCATCGCTGCTTTACTATACATCGTTTCAAGAAAACAGGGAACACCTAGAACACTTGACGAAATCCACGATGCTTCCGGAATCGACAAAAGAGAGATCGGAAGAACTTACAGATACGTTGCAAGAGAGCTAGGTTTAAGAATCCTACCTGCAAAGCCTCAGGACCACATCCCAAGATTTGCTGGAAAGCTTCAGTTAAGCGGAGAAGTCCAGGCAAGAGCAAGAAAAATAATCCAGCAGGCAAGAGAGAAGAACCTACTATCAGGAAAAGGACCTACTGGTATCGCAGCAGCAGCTCTTTACATAGCAGCTGTTTTAGAAGGAGCTAAAAGAACTCAGAGAGAAGTTGCTGATATTGTAGGAGTTACTGAAGTAACTATCAGGAACAGGTACAAGGAGCTTGTTGAGAACCTAGGTCTTGAAGAAGAGATTGACGAAAAGAAGGATTAACGGATAAAACCCGTTTCCTTCAATCTTTTATTCTATTTATTTTGTATTAATTCTCGTTTAAATCTACAACCATTTCACGGATATCTTCTGCAGGACAGTTAGTCTTTATCCCTGTAGGCGCAAAATGTGTTTTAACCGCTGTATAACCTTTATCCCTTATTTTTTCAAGAAGTTCATCTAACCTTGGTACAGGTAAACCTGTTATTTTACCAAAGTTGTGTGTATCGTAGTAAGGTCTTCTTATCTCACACTCATCTCTTAGTGTTCCAAGAAGTTTTTCAGCATCTTCGTATCCTTTATCCTCAGCAACTATCCGGGTTTCCTCAATCTTCTCTTTGTTACCCAGCCTACCTGTCCACAAAGGACCTATCCTACATGTTTCTTCACTGCATGAAGGACAGTTAGGCCGCCTTTCTTTCTCCTCGATAAACCTTCTATAACCGCATTCTTCACAGAAAACAAGAAATCCTACGTTTTTCAGTGAACGGTTAACACCTTTCTTAGTTTCTTTTACCTTCCCTTGAACTCTGTAATAATGCTTTTTAGCGAAAGAGATTTCAGGCCTGAAAACTTTATTGTACTTCGCTAAAGCTTCAAAAACAGCTCTGACAAGCACTCTAAGACCTACTTCGTGGCAGTAAGGAAGGTTTCTGTTCCATGTACCATATCTCCTTCTACAAGTTTTAACATAAGTCCCGCAAAGAGTTGCTAAATCTGTTGCTGAAACACCTAAGTAACTATCATGTTTCAAACTTCTTGCAGCGGAGTCGAGAAACCTTGTAGGCGAGCCGAAAGGATCTAAATCTATAAAATGAAATCCTTTCCTGTTCTCGGTCATAAGAAGATTAGCATCTTTTTCCTCCACTGTATAAAGATCTCTGTCAACCTCGTTTCTCTCAAGGTTGTTCTTAATATTTTCAACAGCTTCAGGTTTCGAATCGTTAAGCACAACTTTTTCCAAACCTTCAACCTGTTTAGCGTACCTTATACCCCTAACACCTGTAGCTGATAAAGCATCAAGAATTTTAAGATCAACTGACTGGTTATCAGCGTAAGCCTGTAAAGCTGAGACAGATACATCTCTGTTTAAAACCATGTCAGTGTTGTAAAAAACTTCTGATTCCTTAGTAGGCTCTTCTTCTACTGATATATCTAATTTAACTCCTCTCTCGTCCAACATATATAATAAACCTCTGAACTACTCTTCTTTATCGTTGAAAGCTCTTTCAGCAATCTTATCGGTGTCTAATTTAGGCGTCATGTTTTCAGCTTTTTCATCAGTCTTTGACTCCTGTAACTCCTTACCTATCTTCGCTGCGAACTCTTTTGTTCTTTCTCTGATATCGTAAAGCTGTTTCTCATCAAGGTTTTCTAGCTCTTTGTCCTTTACTTTCTCCATTATACCTTCCCATTCATCAAAGAACTCTAAGTGCTCATCACCAAGATCTGAGTTCTCAACAACCATTCCGGGTAGATCATTCTTTTCCTCAGGAGGCTCTATACCTTTAGATTTCAGAACTGCAACATTAGCCTTTAGAAATGTTTTGTAATCCTCAATAATCTCCTGGACTTTCTGTGAACCTCCTAACTGTCCTACTAACTGATGCATTCTTCTGATAAAGTCGTCAGCGATTTCAAGGTGTTCCTCTACTTCTTTGGCCGTTACTTCCTCAGGATGTTTTTCAGCTTTGTCGTTGAAGTCATGTAGTCTATCAGCGATCTCAACATACTTCTCTTCAAGCGATCCGTTCTCTACGAAAAGCTTTCCAAGCGTTTTACCAACATCTTCCTTGTTAGGCGGTGTCTGACCGATAAACATGATAGGTGCCTGTCCGGCGTTAGCCATTGCTTGTTCAAGCTTATGAGGAATGCTCTGTTTAAAGTTTTGTTCAGCTTTTTTATAGCCTAAAGCAGCCATTTTAAGCCTTTTCTCAACTGCTTCTTTTGAAGAAGAAATCTTACCTCTCTGCAACATCCTTTTAGCCGGCATGAAGATACCTACGTCGTAAACAGGTTCTCCTTTTCTTAAAACAGCTACTATAAGCGGTTCACCTTTTCTAATAGAGTCCCAGTACTCTGTAAGGAATGAGAAGTACTGGATAGTGATTCTTTCATCCGTTTCTTTAGCTAGCTGAGTTACTTTCTTTCTTATCTTATCTTTAGCTTCTTCAGGGACGTCTTCTTCTAGCTTGGTGTCGTCAAGAACTACAAAAGTATCAATATCAGATTTATGCGTATGTCTTCCTTCGGGAACTGATCCGTAAACAGCTACACACTTCACTTTATCTCCTAATTTATCTGTTAACTTTTCTGCGAACTCCTCAACTTTTTCAAAACGCCGGTTCTTAGATTTTTCCTTTGCTTTCTTCAACTTATCCTTTGAACTCATACCTATCAGACACCTATTTTACAATTTTTGAACTGTTTAAAGAAAGTTTTTGGAAACATAGTTTTAACTATTATGTAAAAAAGGTTGAAACTACTAACCTTGTTTTTAATAAATCAGTCTTACTAATCATCCGTACCTAATCCTTTTTAGCTATAAAAGCAGACAATGGATTGACTGTGGCTAAGTCGGTCTCATGTAAAGTATACTTCTCACTGTTCTCTATACCGTTTAAAACTACTTCCCAGTTTTCAGAAGGTAGCTGAACTTTTCCATCGTCATGGTGAGGGTTAAATGCTACAACGATATCTTCCCAGCTGTCTTCATGGTATGTAAGCCGGTAAACTACTAGGTCCTTAGGAGATTTGTAAAAACCGTTGTCGTCATAAAACTCAATGCTTTGACGTATCTCTTCCGTGTCTCCGATCCTGAAAGCCGGATGTTGTTTCCTGATACTGATAATTTCTGAGTAGTAATCTGATAAGTCAAGGTTCTCAACTTTTTTAGACCAGTCAAAACTGTTTTTATATGATGAGTCTTGGTAAGGGTTTTCCTCCCACTCCCTAGTCCTCAACATCTCTGATCCTCCGTGGATGAAAGGTACTGACTGAGATAACAGTGTTATACTGTTTGATAGAGCCGAAGCCTTCTTCTTTTCCTCAAAACTCATCTCACTAGCTGATTCACAGATTTTTTCGTAAAGCGTGTTACCGTCGTGACAGGTGGTATAAGCTATAACTTCTCCAGGATCTCCTTTAAAAATATCTATTTCACCGGTTAAGACGTCTTTGATTAAGTCTCTGTTCTCAGGGATGTCTCCGGTGACAAAACCTCTATCATATCCGTCAGGACTTCCTTTTATCCCGTCCCTTCCTTTATCGTTGAAAGCTCCTATACCGGTATTTATTTGGTTAGAACGGTTCATAGGCTTCGCACCATTACTCTCTATCTCTGATCCCTGGGCTTTCCAAGGCTCTCCGTACAGTAGATTAGAGTTGTTTACAGCCTCTAATTCCTGTTTTATAGCTTCCATAGTTTTTTTGTCGTGTAACTCCATTAAATCGAAACGGAAACCGTCTACGTGGTACTCTTCCTGCCAGTGTTTAACCACGTCTAACATAAACTTTCTAACGATAGGGTTTTCTGATGCTAATTCATTACCGCATCCTGAACCGTTTGTACACCTGAAAAAAGTGTCTTCGGAAAGTTTTTCTAAACTGTTACGTCCTAAAACATATGTATGGTTTAATACTATATCCTTAACAACCCCGATACCGTTTTCATGTAGCTTTTTAACCATTTCTTTAACTTCTAAAACTCTTTTACCCGGTTTTTCCGGGTTTACTGAATAACTTCCTTCGGGTACGAAAAAGTTTTCAGGGTCATAACCCCAGTTATAACTAGAATCTTCTTGTTCCAATGCTGAACCGTTCTGGTTAATAGGCATAAGCTGTAAATGTGTTACTCCTAGCTCTTTAAGGTGTGAAAGACCTGTTTTAACGTTTTGATCGGTTTCTGTACCTTTCTGTACAAGTCCTAGATACTTTCCTCTAAGCTCTTCTCTAACACCGGAGGATCTATCGAATGTGAAATCCTGTACATGTGTCTCATATATTACGGCGTCAACGTGTTTCTCTGTTTCAACGAACCGGTCAGAACTCCAGTTTTCAGGTTTAACCTTTGAGGTATCTATAAAAACTCCTTTGTCCCCGTTTAAAGTAACCGTTTTAGTGTATGGATGGAGCGCTAACATTTCCCGGCCGTTTTTCTTCAACTTTATTCTGTGAAGCTTAGAACCTAGGTCGTAACTTATTTCTGTGTTGTAAAAGTTTTTCCCACGTTTATCCAAGAAGTACTCCTCAATTTTTTCGTGGCCCTGTGAAGTGTCTTCAAAAATCTCGAAGACAAGGTTTTCAACACCTGATGAGAAAAGGTTAACCTCCGTTTTTTCAGGTGAATAATGGATTCCTAACGGTTTTTCTTCAACCCATTCACCGTATTTTTTTAACAAGTTTATCTCATTTATCTTGGCTATTTCTGACAAGTATTTGTCTACTACCATTTTTTTCAAAAATTTTTCACCATGTTTTTAGGCTGTTTTCAACTAAACCAACTTTACTGGTACTCTTCTTTCTTCCATTCTTCTGGACGGTTATCGTTCTCTAAAGCTGCTGTACCTGTCCATGTATGGTCTGGCTGAGTGGATTTAAGAAGACCGTTCAAAGGATCTAAAGCGTGTTCAAATATCTCCTGCCACTCGTGGTGCCACTCTTCCTCGGTCATTCCGAAAAACTTCAAGACCATGTACTCTTTCAAAGATATGTCTTCTCCTTCATCAAGTTTTCTCCAGACCTCATCGGCTTTTTCTCCTTCTAAGTAGTCAGGGGTTATCCCCATCTCTATCATGTGTAACATAAGCCTCAGCATAAACACTGATTCAGCTTTCTCAGCTCCTAGCTCATACATAAGTATTGCTGGTCTATCATCTCTATGACAGAAACCTTTATCCACAAGCGCATAAATCTGATTGAACACGTATGTGTCTCCTCTCCTTATCGGCTGGTGGTGGTGTTGTTGTTCGGAGAGCGCGGGATGTGTGATATGTTGTTTCGTAATCATGTAACCGTCTGAGCTTTCCAAACCTTTGTAACCTCTTTCCTCGTTTCCATCGATAACCCATAAGGGATCCACTCCGTTCATCGCTAAGTGCTCAGCGTCTATTGTACAGTACATTACTTCTCTCGGTTTCTCTTTACCTTCAGGACCTACAGGTGTGTTGTTAACGGCTTCACATACTTTGATAACTTCTTTAGGTTTCCAGAGCTTTCCTTCTCCTTGGTTACCGGTGTTGTGTGCTTCCCAGTCAAGTGTTAGGTCGTGTTCATCAAGTTTTTCAACAAGTGTTTTGTTCTGTCCCCTGCCTATAAACTGTGTGAAGTGGCCCCAAACGTATGCTCCTGCACCTGCGGCGACTAATTGTTCATAATGGACGTCTTTTTTCTCCTCACCGTTGAATGAACGGTCTCTTCTCTTTCTCTGGAGATCTTCTTTGAACTCATCTATTTCGGAAGTGTCTCCTGTATCATAGATTTTTTTGACAGGAATGTCCCCAGGAACGACGTCAGGATTGATGTTTTCCCAGATGTAATTTACTTGGCTGTGGTCTGAAAAAGGCATCCACCATGGAAGAATGTACCAGAAAATAACTGAAGGCCTGTTTAAATGGTCTTCGAAGTAGCCTCCTCTAAAGTTAAGGATGTCCTTGAAGAAGACATGTCCTTCTGTCAAACCGTTCCCGCCGTTGGTTGATAAGTCTTTAACGTTACGGCTTCCGTCGTAGTCATTAGTTGAAGCAATTTTCTTGACCATAGTGGTCTTAAGCTTGTTCTTAACTTTCTCCCTTATCTTGTCCATCTCTCGTCTGTAATCTTTTGTCTCAGTAAGCATTTCTTTTTCTTCGTCTCTTTCCCATACGGCTATAGGTATAAACTCGCTCCACCTAGATTTCCTGTAAAGATCCGGTTCAAACCTTGGTATGTTCTGAGCGATAGATGCACCGTCTCTATGGCTATATAAATCCTTTATATTTTCAGGGATATCTGTATCAACTCCTGCAATATTTCTTATAGCGCTCTGCCGAAGGATTTCGCTGTCTCTCTGGTAATAACGTGAAACAAACTCTAACTGTTCATCTTTTCTTAGATTTTCAACAAACATTTCTTCAGGACTATTTTCTTCAAAATCATTTATAATCTCATTTTTTCTATTCTGGTTAATCGTCTGATCAACTGCCATCTGATTAACAATAGCTTCAAACTGTCTTTCCGGTATATCAACGATATCTGTATCTTTACTTCTACGATCTTTTTTAATCAAGTACTCTAAGTTTTTCTTCATAAACTCGGGATTACCAAGGTTTGAGAGCTGTTTAAGTATCTTATTGTTTATATATTTCTTTTCATCCATATGGCTAATAATTGTTTCTTTAAAGATGTCGTTGAAGTCTGAAAAGCCTTCTATGTTAGAAGCAATCGATTGTAAGGTATCAAAGTTGGTTTTAAGCTCCTTCTCCCAGAGGTAGTCTAAAAAGAATCCAAGTCTTGTAACAGGGTTGTCCCATATCCTTGATTTAATCATAGGGTCTCCGAAAGGATCTACTGAGACATCTCCTGCCATCCGTTCCTCAAGTTCAGGTACAGTGGATTTCACAAGGTGAGCATTTATCCCGTAAATATGTTGTTGTTTACCATTAACATCTTCCTGGGATTCTAAAGCATTTTTTAACTCTCCCCAGGCCTGTATAAATTCGTACATAAACTCATGGCTTTTGAAAAAACCCATGTGTTCTCTCCTACCTCTGTTAGGGTTGGCGTAATCAAAAGCTGTCTGTACCGGGAAGTGAGCGTCGAAACTAAGCCCTAACTGCCGGGAAATATACAGTAAGTTGTCCCATTCGTTGTATATCTGCGCAGGACCTCCTAGGTAAAGCTCTACAAAAGACGCTCCCTGGTTAGAAGCCCATGCAGCTCTTTTATACGCTTCATCAGGTATTTCCTGTGAAACGTTTATACCGGAGGAGATTGCTATAGTATAATTAAGGTCTAATTCTTTTGCTTCAGGAAGCCCATCATTTATAAGCTCTCTATACTTCTTTTTTACTTCGTTGTTAATCCTCATACAGGTATCACTTCATAATGTTCAGTCCGTTATCGATCTTAAAGTTTATCCAGAACCCTGTAGGATATTTAGGCCCTATCAGCCCTTTTCTAATGTCTTCAGGTACTCTTTTGTAAGAACTGTCTCTCCCCAGCCCTAGCATCTCTAGGAAATTAATCTTTGTCTGGTGTGACTTAGGTAGTTCTTCAGGCTTGTAATCTGAAGGGACTTTGATTTCAGGGAACTGCTCCGTATAAGTCTTCTTTGAAGTATCCACTTCGTCTCCAACCATTTCTTTAACAAACCTTTCAACCTCGTGCTTCCTCTCATCTATCTGAGGCTTAAACACTTCATTGTAAACATGGTCGCATACTAAAAACTCTTTTAAATCCATCACTACTGCTGAAGGGCTGTTTGCAGGAGACTGAACTTCTGAAGGAGCTGCTAAATCAACATGGGTTACTGAAATGGTTAAAACATCTTTATGGCCGTCAAGATCCATAGTTCCTATAAACTTCATAATCCTTTTGGAGCTTGAATGGCCGATATACATATCTGTATCCTTTATGAAATCAAGTTTTTTGTTAAAATCTCCTTGTATAACTCTTAAAGTCTCTACATAAGGTTTGATAAAGTTCTCTGCTTGCTCAATAGATCTCTCAACTGATCTTAGCCTTCTCTGAACATCTTTTACTTTACTGTTGATCGCTGAACCGAACTTTTCCTTCCATTTTTCATACAACATGTACTTCTTTCTCAAAACAGATTTCTCCTGTTCAGGAAGTTTAGAAAGGTGTCCGCTCGAAAGATCTTCCAAAGACGTCATTGAGTAAAAATCAGGGATTATTGATGGAAAAATGTTGTTAGCCTGCATCTGTACTATAGAGTTCCTACCTGTATGTTGGTCGACGTTGTCAACAAAATCGGCTTTCAACGCTTCCTCTTTTTCATCTTCAAAGTGCTCTTGTTTCGACTCCAACTTCCTTAAATCATGTTCTAACAACTGTTTCTTCTTAAAAAGATCTTCAATACCGCTTAAAGACTGATTGATCTGTTGTTGGGCTCTTTGTTCTCTTTGCTGCATTTCTTGGTGTAACTGGGAGCCTGGCTGTGTAACAAAATCTTCAGCAACTTTGACAAGGTCGTAACCAAAATCCCCTATATCGCTTGCTAAGCTCATCCAAACACCGAAAGGAGGCCCTTGTTGTCCTGCTTTAATTATAACTTTTCTTTGGTAGTCTCCTAGTCCTACATAAGGTTCGTCTATACTATCATTTTTTATAATAAACTCTTCAGCTGCTCCAGGGCCGCCTGGACGGTTAAGGCCTATCGTGTTTTTCAACTGTTTTTCTAAACCTTTGTCCTTGATATCTTTTAACTCATCAGCTCGAGCAATTTTCCTAATAGTATCTATATTTACGGGATAACATCCGTGGTAACATCTGTCAATGTTCTCAATATCTATTATACTCATTTTTGAAGAGCCTCATTTACCCCTTAATTATTATTAATCCGGATTGTCTAATAACATTTATGTCCGCGCAGGTAAATAATTGTTACTGAACACTGTTCATTGAGTAAATGAAAAACCTTGTTCGGTTTTTGAAACGGACAAAAGTGTTGTTGATAAAAAATGAGTATACTGGACAACCTAAAAGATAAGTTGGGAGAGGAGGAAAAGTCTCGGAGTAAGCCTCTTAGAAAACCTACTAGAAAGCCTGGCAGTGGAAGAAAAGAGGAGGATAGACCTGGTAAAAGCGGTAGAGGTTTAAAAAGTTCTGGAAGAAAGAGGAGGCCTCCTAAAAATAATTCTGACAGCCGAAGAAATAATCCTAAAGGCTTTGATGAAAAGCAGGGGTTAGGTCCTTCTAACCCTAGTAAACGTGGAGGTAGCCTTGGTAAAGCCGGAAATCCTTCCGGTAAAAAACCTCGTAGAAATGGAGGCAAGGGTTTTGAAGGAACAGGTTCTAAAAATACTTTACATAGCTCTAAGAAAGGTGTTCCTCCTTTAGGTAAGAAGAGTAAAAAATCTTCTAATAAAAGCGGTTTAGGCGGTATCGGTTCAGGACCTCAGAAAGAAGTGAAAAATTCTAGAAGCTCTGAAAAGTCTGTTAAACGGGGATTAGAACCGTCTAATGGAGAAAAAGGTTTTAAAAAGTCTTCGATGAAGAAGGATGATTTAGGAAGAAATAGTAAGGATAATTCTGGTTTAAAGAAGAATAAAGGCTGGGAAAAATCTAGGGGTTCTGTAGACGGTGAAACCGGTGAAAAAGCTAGGCAAAAAGGTTCTAGTAGTTTAGATGTTGAAAAGATAAGTGAAACTGTAAAAGTTTTAGAGGATCGGATTGAAACTCTTTTAGACCAGAATGAAGAGATGATAGATGTTCTTTATGATATCCGTGATAGGTTGTAGGTGATAAAAATGGAATTTTTAGACATTTTCAAGAAAAATAAGGATGAGGAAGTTGAGCTAAAACCTGGTAAAGAACAAGGATACCAAGGTTTTTCCGGTCCTGCGGGTTCTAAAAAGGGTTCTTTAAAGCCTAAAAAAGATAAGAAAAAGAGCTCTGGAAAAAAAAGGCGTAATGAAGCTACTCTTTTCCCTGGTTTAATCGAAAACGGTTCTGAAAAAAACTCCGAAAAGAATGTTTCAAAAGACTCTGATGGTTTTAAAATGGGTTCTATGGGTTCAAATAATGATAGAATCCCTGTTGGAAGTGAAACAACTGATTCTAAAGATAAGAGAATGAAACGGATTGAGGGAAAACTTGATAAGCTTCTGAAACAGAATAAAATAATTATTGAGAAGCTTGAGAAAAACGGAGGCGGTTCAAAAACCGGTTCTTCGGAAAGTAGTATCTGGTAAGATTTACTAGGATAAATACGTTTGAAAAACCGTGGAAAAGTAAAAAACCAGTTTTTAAGGTGTTTTTATGGCGTTTTATGATAGTGTTAAGAAAAAGGTTAGTGAAGGTTCGGGAGATGGAGGAGAAGACGGTGAAGTTTCGGAAAATGATGTTAGTAAAAAAGGTGATGGTAAAGTGGCTTTTGATCAATTAATAGAGGACTCTAAAGATAGAAAAAACAAGTTAGAGCCTGAAGATGATTCAAATATCGAGGATTTTTCTTCAGGAGGACTTTCAAGGAACGGTGATTACGGTGATCTTTCAAAGATCGAGCTGAAAGACGATCTTGATAACCAGGCAGGAAAGGTTTCTAAAAAGGATAGTAAAAACTTGAATAAGGGATCGAATAGTATAGTCCAATCAAAGAGTTCTAGCCGCGGAACTTCATCTATCAAATCTAGCTCTGTTGTTGACAGGGTTAGGAACCAGTCCGGTTCTAATAAGAATGTTGCAAGTAATAGTCAACAAGTAAGTAGTTCTTCCGAAAGCAGCGGGCAGCGTAAAGAAGGTATGAAGGAAGTTGTCTTATCAGCTGATGGAAGTGTTAAAGATGCTGATGAGAACGTTGATGTAGAAAGTGCCGGAAGCTCTAAGAAACGTCTTTTAAGGGATATCAAGGAGCAGAACAACGAGATGATTTCTTTACTTAGAGAGATTAGAGACCGTCTCTAACTTTTTCTTTCTTTTATTTTACTTAGTTTTTATCAACTTTTATATTAAGTATTTAAACTTAGAAGTTTCACTATTTTCTGAAAGTTACGAAAAAGGTTTTTTTTAGAAATATTTTTTTAGAGGTAATCTAGTGGAAGAACAAGAAAGGTTACATGACGGACATAAGAAGTTTGTAGAGCTTGTGACAGAGGTTAATAAGAAAGAGGGGATGAGAAGTCTTCCTTCCAAGCTTTTAGGAGAACTGTTTATAGAGCCTTATGATATCTCTTTGAAAGAGCTGTCTGAAAGAACTGGTTACAGTATATCCGCTGTTTCTGAAGCTATGAAAACTCTCTGTGAATCAGGTTTAGTTAAGAGAAAAAAGAAGCCTGGCTCAAGGAAAGTCTATTTCTATATGGAGAAGGATGTTACCAGGTTAATCATAAAATCTTTGAAAGGGCTTTACAGACAGATATTTGAAAGAATGGCTGATACTCTTCCTGAGATAATCGAGATGTACGGTGAACCGGATGTTGAAAGGTATAAAAAGGAGAAAGAAATACTTGGAAACTACCGGGATGAACTTGATGTTTTGTGGGAAGACTTTGACAAGTTCGTGAAAATTTTGAAGAAAAGAAAGGAGGAGTTCTAAAGTTATGGCTCAAAAAAACAGTGCTGGTGAAAGAGAAAACGTTATCCAGTTAATAGATGTCCATAAACATTATAAAATGGGCGATACTATAGTTAAAGCTCTTAGAGGATCTTCTTTAGAGGTTAAACGAGGCGAGTTTATATCTATCCAAGGTCCATCAGGTTCCGGAAAATCTACTCTGATGAACATGGTTGGCTGTCTTGACACTCCTACTAAAGGAACTGTAATACTTGAAAAATGGGATATAAGCACTTTAAAGGAGTCTGATCTTGCTCAGCTAAGAGGAAGAAAGATAGGTTTTATCTTTCAGACTTTTAACCTGATAAACAACTTAACAGCTTTAGAAAACGTTGCTCTTCCTATGGTTTTTCAAAACATCGAGTATGAAAAAAGGATTAAAAGAGCTAAAAATCTTTTGAAAGAAGTTGGTCTTGGAGAAAGACTTCACCATAAACCTTCTGAGCTTTCCGGAGGTCAGAGACAAAGAGTTGCTATAGCAAGAGCTCTATCAAATAATCCTGATGTTTTACTTGCTGATGAACCAACAGGTAACCTTGACTCTAAAACCGGTAAAAAGGTTTTGGAGATGTTGAAGGAGCTTAATGAAGAAAAGGGTAAAACGATTGTTATGGTGACACACGACCCTAAAGCAGCTGAATATGCTAATAGAACTGTTAACATTATCGACGGAGTGGTTGAATAGTTTTTTTTTGTTTAAAGATGTTAAAAAGGTGAATATTATGGAATTAAGAAAAAGAACAAAGTTTTTTACAAAATTTTTATTGGTAGCTCTAATAGCTGGAGCTTTTTTACAAACAGGTTTAGTACAGGAAGTCGGTGCATCAAGTCCTTCAAGTAGCTCAAGCCTTGATGTATCTATTGTGAAGACCGAGCCCGTTCCTATGATGAAGGGAGAGTACGCAGATGTATGGGTAGAGGTTCGTAATAGAGGTAACAGAGTTGCAGAAGATGTTGAGTTAGAGCTTGTGCCTGAGTACCCTTTCGACGTAGATCCTGACAAAGATTTGACAAGGGATTTCGGAAAGATAGAGGTGGGTGATGAGTACCAGGCAAAGTTCACTGTAAGGGTTGATGACAACGCTGTTTCTGGTGAAAACTCTTTGAAGTTTAGAACTAGATCTAGTATCGCTACAATTACCAAGGAACTACCTGTTGATATAAGGACTAGAGAAGCTGTTTTAGCAGTTGAAGAGGTTAATGTGGAAGACGGTTTGATCGCTCCTTCGATGACTAAGGATGTGGAGCTGAAGATCAGGAACTTGGCCACATCTTATATGAGAAACATTGATGTATCTCTTGAACTGGGAGGAACTTCTTCAGAGGTAGGTGACTTTGGAGAAGTTGAGACAGATGAGATACCTTTGATAACTGCTGGAAGAACAACTGAGAAAAGGATAAGTAATATAGCTCCTGGAGAAACTGAATCGGTTGTCTTCCCGGTTAAAGCGGATGCTGACGCTGATGAAAGAGCTTACAAAGTGCCTATAGGACTTAGTTACGAGGACGAGATGGGTAACAGCTTTGAAAAAAGCGAGTTTACAGGGATCATTGTTGGGGGAGAGCCACAAATTGAGTCAGGGCTTTCAAACATCGATGATTATCCTGTTGCAGGTAATATGAGAGACGTTTCTCTAAGACTTGTTAACAGAGGTCTTTCAAAGGCTAAGTTCCTCGAGATGGAGTTAGGAGAGGACGAATCCTTTGAAGTGGTCGGTTCCTCTGATGTATATGTTGGTGATATGGATCCTGACGACTTTGACTCATCTTCTTTCGACATATTTATCGAGGAAGGTGTTGAGACAGTGTCTATACCGATTTACTTAGAGTACAGAGACTCAGAAGGAAACGTTTTAGAGGATGAACAGGTTGTTGAGTTCAGAACCTACACTGAGGAAGAGCTTGACAGGTTAGGACTACTTGATGAAGGCGGAGGAATCATAGGTGTAGTAGTTTTTGTCTTGATAGTTGTAGGAGGAGTATATTTCTACAAGAAACGTAAGAAGAAAACAAAGTCTATCCTTGATGAGTAAAAAGGAGTGGTTGCAATGGTGTGGGACTACCTGGTTTTAGCGTTTAGAAGCATTAAGCACAAGAGCACTAGGTCCTACCTCACCATTGTCGGTATTTTGATAGGAGTGGCTGCAATTGTTGCTTTAATTTCTATGACTCAAGGACTTTCTGAATCAGTTGCTGCGGAGTTTGAGGCGGCTGGTACAGATACTATTTCTGTTATGTCCGGTGCAGGTATGCAAGGCATGATGGGAGGAGGAACTTTGGACCAGGATCTTGTTTCTGATGTTGAAAGCGTAAGAGGTGTTAGAACTGTTGAATACTTCTTAATGGATATGGTAGAGGTTGAGTTTAGAGGTGAGACAGCTACAACATTTGTATGGGGTAGTTCCCCAGGTCTTTTAGACGAGATACCGCAGTTTGACATAGTGGAAGGCCGACCCTTAAGAGAGATGGATAGCGGTAATGCGGTGATAGGTGACACAGTGTATCCTGAGGTTTTTGATTCGGTTGTAAACATGAGAGATAACTTAGTAATTAAAGAAGAGAATTACAGGGTTGTAGGACGTTTAGATAGGATAGGATCTCCTTCTGATGACCAAAGCGTTGTTATAACGTTGGATGATGCCCAAGACTTGTTTGGTAAAGAGGATGAAATAAGTATGATGTATGTTTTAGTTGAATCAGGTTTTGATGTCTCTGAAGTAGCTCAAGACATTGAGGACACTCTTTCAGATGAATTGGATGACGACGAGTTCGCTGTTGAAACAATGGAGCAGTTGTTGGAGGCGGTAAACAATATTTTAGCTATGGTTCAAGCCCTTTTTGTAGGTGTGGCTTCTATTGCTCTACTGGTTGGAGGTGTAGGTATTATGAACACTATGTACACTTCTGTGCTTGAAAAAACAAGGGAGATAGGTATCATGAAAGCTGTTGGCGCACGAAACTCCAATGTTTTAACAGTTTTCATGTTTGAATCAGGTTTATTAGGTCTTGCCGGAGGAGTATTAGGTGTGACTCTTGGACTGT
This sequence comes from Candidatus Nanoanaerosalina archaeon, assembly GCA_022729285.1. GTDB lineage: Archaea > Nanohalarchaeota > Nanosalinia > Nanosalinales > Nanoanaerosalinaceae > Nanoanaerosalina. The sequence continues at coordinate 3,902 of JALDAI010000003.1, read as the reverse complement.
CTATTGCTAAAGGTGTTGAGTACGTTGTTCAACAGTACTTCGCTTTAGATATGTTGCGGGTAAGTCTTTCCCCTGTACTAATAATAGGTGCTTTAACATTTTCATTCCTCTTAGGAACTATTTCAGGTATTTTACCTGCGAAAAGAGCTGCTAACATGAATCCGGTCGATGCTTTAAGGGATGAATAAGTTTAATTCCTAATAACTCTTTCATCTACTTCGTAGACAGGTGAGTAGTCTCTATATTTCATAAAGTCCTGTTCAGATATGTAGAATAAAACGGTGAAGTATAACGCTAAAACGCTTGTACCAATAGTTACACCTGTGTTCTGGATAAATGTTAGGTTTAACACGTTGAAAATAATGGTTAAGATGGCAAGGTATAAAGCCGGATAAATCTTTGTGTTGTCCTCTTTAAACTTCATCATTTTAGAAACGGTTAGTAGAGAAATTTTTTCAGGTAAAAATGATCCAAAGCTAAACCTCTTAACTGCTCCTTCACCGACTTTAACTTCTTTTTTAACAACTTTCCCGTCGTTTATGTATACTAAAGCTGGTAGATACTTGTCCAACTTTCTGAAAAGCTTTATATCATCGAACTGATCTTTTTTAACAATCTTTATAGACGGATACTTGTCAGAGTTAAATCCGTTTAGAAACTTTGTCTCAACTTTTTTCTTCAATTCTGTCAAAAAACATGATTTTTTTGTTTCAAAAACAACGTTTAACAGATCGGTTTTATGGGTTGAGAAATCTTGTAAAGGTTTTTTTAATTGACTGAAAAAAGAGGTATAACGGATATCTTCTACTAAAATAACGTTCTCGTACTTAGATGAGTTGATACCTGCTTTTAATGCTTCTGCTGATCCATACTTTTTCTTTAGTTTGATAACATTAACTTTACTCATCTTTTCTACTTTTTCAAAAGTGGTGTCAGAAGATCCATCGTCAACAACTATTATCTGATAACCGACGCCAAAACTTTCTAAAGACTGTTGTAATTCTTTTAAACAGCTTTCAACAATTTTTTCATTGTTGCGAACCGGTATTATTACTGAAAAGTTTTCTGTCATTTGTATAAACCTTTATTATCATTAGTAGTTAAAGAAACTTTGGAAAAAAAAGGTTAAAGTGGTGAAAAGATAACTTTTTAACTCACTAAGTCTTTAACCGTTTCAAAAAATGTTTTACTTTTCTCCGGTTTTCTCCTATAATTTTCAAACACTTCTTTGTCTTCACCTACATCGGAGGGAATATCTATGTCAACTTTTACAAACAGATCTCCTCGACTACCGGTTCTCTGGTCGGGCATACCTTTACCTTTAAGTCTTAAAACCTGGCCTGGCTGAGTTCCTTTAGGAATAGTTACCTTTGCAGTTGAATCAGGGGTGGGTACTTCTACTTCAGCTCCAAGCACGGCATCTCCAATACCTAGTTTCACTGTTGTGAACAGGTTATCCTTTTTTCTCTGAAGCTCTTCATGGTCTTCCACTTTTACAAAAACGTAGAGATCCCCTGGTTTACCGTCTTTAACCTCATGGCCTTTACCTTTCAGCCTAAGCCTTTGCCCGTTCATAATACCTCTAGGGATCTTGAAACTTATCTTTTCAGACCGGTTAACAACACCTTTACCGTTACAGGCCTTACATTTTTTCTCAGGAACTTTTCCGGAACCGTTACACTTTCCACACTCGGCAACAGTTCTCTGGGTTCCAAAAACAGTTCTTCTAACCTGTTCTTTTCGGCCTCTTCCGTTACACTCTCCACAAGTTTTTGTATTTCCTTTTTTAGCACCGGTCCCATCACATTCTTGACAAGACTTGTTCCTGTTTATCTCAAAAGTTTTCTCAACACCTTGGAAAGCTTCTTTCAAAGTTATGCTGACCTCAATTTTTAGGTTCTGCCCTCTTCGTCTTCTCCTTCTTCTACGGCCGCCTCCGCCGAAAAAAGTGTTGAACAGATCTTCAAAATCTGAGAATCCTTGGCCTCCTCTACCGGATGAAACATCAACTCCTTGTTTACCGAACATATCGTACTTCTTCCTTTTCTCCTCATCACTTAGAACTTGGTATGCCTTGTTAATCTTCTTAAACTTCTCCGGATCAGCTTGGTCAGAATTAGAGTCCGGATGGTATTTCTTAGCTTTCTTCCTATACGCTTTCTTTATCTCGTCCTGTGAAGCGTTTTCTGAAACTCCTAAAACGTTGTAGTATTCTTTTGGCATTGGTTATTTTTCTCCATTAAACACCGGTTAAGCTGTAAAAAAGTTTAGTGGGAGGAAAAAAAGGTAGGGAAGTTACTCCTCCTCGTCTTTAACTTCTTCGTAGTCTGCGTCGACCACTTGTTCATCAGAGCTTTTTTGTCCCTGGTCGCCCATGTTCTGTGCAGCTTGTGCAGCTTTCCGAAGATCTTCCTCGCTCATGTTTGAAGGATCAAAGCCTGCGGCTCCAGGTCCTTGGCCTCCTCCCATAGCTTTTCCGATCTCCATCAGCTCTTCTTGAACTTTTTCAATCTCTTCATCAATTTTCTCAGCACTTTCTGCCTCATCTTTCACTTCTTCAAGTTTTTCAAGAGCTTCTTCAATGCTTTCCACTATTTCGTCATCCACTTCATCTCCGTACTCATCTAACTGATCCTCTGCCTGGTTGATTATCTGCTCTGCCTTGTTTTTAGCTTCAATCAGTTCTCTTTTCTTCTTATCCTCTTCAGCATGTTTCTCTGCTTCTTCTTTCATCCTTTCGATTTCATCGTCGTCAAGCCGTGATGCATCGTTTATCTTGATGGATGCTTCTTTACCGGAGTTCTGCTCTTCTGCTGATACTTGTAAAATACCGTTTGCATCGATTTCAAAAGTTACTTCGATCCTTGGGTGGCCGGCTGGTGCCGGTGGAACTCCTTGTAGGTTGAACTGTCCTAGGGACTTGTTGTCCTTAGCCATCTCTCGTTCTCCCTGTAACACGTGTACTGTAACGACTGACTGGTTGTCTTGAGCTGTTGTAAAAGTCTTTGTCTCCTCTGCCGGTACAGTTGTGTTTTTCTCAATTAGACGGGTCATTAACCCTCCTTTCGTTTCAACTCCAAGGCTTAAAGGTGCTACGTCAAGTAGCAAAATATCATCAGCTTCGCCGCTGATAGATCCTGCCTGGATAGCTGCTCCAAGCGCTACTGCTTCATCCGGTGAAATCGATTTATCAGGTTCCTTTCCTGTAAGCTCTTTGATAAACTCTCTTACTTTAGGAACTCTAGTCGTTCCTCCTACCAGAATCACTTCATCTAATTCGTCTGCTGAAAGACCTGCATCTTGTAAAGCCTTCTCTGTCGGCTTCTTAGTTCTTTCAACAAGGTCTTCCACAAGACTTTCGAACTTTGTCCTTGTAAGGCTGTAATCTATGTTGTAAGTTTCTCCGTCTTCCTGGTGGATGAAAGGAATGTTGATTTTAACCTGTTTCCTGGATGAAAGCTCTTTCTTAGCTTCTTCTGCTTTTTCTCTGATTCTTTGGAGGGCTTCTTCTCTTTCTGAAAGATCGATACCGTTTTCTTCTTCAAACTTTTCCAGAACCCATTCAACAACTCTTTCATCGAAGTCGTCTCCTCCAAGGCTGTTGTCTCCCTCGGTGGACTGTACTTCGTAAATTCCGTCTCCAATCTCTAAAACTGTAACGTCGAAAGTACCTCCTCCGAAGTCGTATACAAGTATTTTCTTATCGCTTTCATCTCCTATGCCGTAAGCCATTGCAGCGGCTGTTGGTTCGTTAAGAATTCTTTCAACTTCTAATCCTGCAATTTCTCCTGCATCTTTTGTTGCCTGTCTCTGAGTGTCGTCAAAGTGCGCTGGTACCGTGATAACTGCTTTTTCAACGTCTTCACCTAACTTATCCTCAGCATCCTGTTTCAACTTCTGTA
>JALDAI010000081.1 GCA_022729285.1 Candidatus Nanoanaerosalina archaeon | reverse complement strand
TAAGTTTCTAAAACTAATGGTTGTAGTGCTTTTCATAAGCGGTACAGCTAGCGGTTTCTTAGGTAATGTCGTTGGATCAGTTTTTGACGGAGTATCTCAGACCGGGATGGACCAGGCTAGTATTGATTTAGGCCCGGAAGTGGTTTCGAACTCTTTGAACTACGGAGTTAATGTTTTAGACCAGTCAGTTGAAACACTTGTTGGCCAAGATTTAGCTATGCAAAATTTTGGAGGAGCTTCAATAGTAGCGTTTATCCTAGTTTTTGGACTCTTAATTTACCTTGTATGGTCGGTTATCAGTAATATCATGGAATTTGTGTTCGTTGACATCTGCTCAAATAAAGATATCTCAGTTTTAGACAAGTTCGGTTTACACAAAGTCAAAGGTGTGAAACTACTTGGATTCAAATTATTGGTCTACCTATTATCTCTTCTAGTAGTCGGTATAGGACTTGGAACTATTTTCCTAGGTCTCAACAACTTAACAGTACTTATCTTATCACTGGTAATAGGAGTTCCATTAGTTATTTTAGGACAGTTAGTACTAATGTTCACCACAGATTTCGCGATTGTACAGTCGTTTAAGGAGGATAAAGGTATTCTTAGTTCCTGGAACAATTTGTTAACGAAGATAAGAGCTAATCCGCTACAGTCAGTACTATACATCTTCCTTAAATGGGCGTTGATAATCGGTACAGGTATCTTAAAGACAGTTTTAGGAATTTTTGTTATGATACCTCTCCTTATAATCCTAGCAGTATTCGGAGTAATCACTTTTGGTGTTTTAAGTGTTTTACCTGGATTAGGAATAGTTATAGGAGTTTTATTAGGACTAGCCGTAGCAATCCTAATAACACTGACATTTTTGGCTTTAAACGTTCCTTTCGAGACTTTTTTCAGGTATTACAGCATCAGAGTTTTTGAGAAGCTTTTCGAAGTCTCAGTAGTAGAAAGCTAGGTTTATGCTTTGACAAACTCCTGGAACTCTGAAAGGTTTGTCTGGCCGGGAAGGCCTATCTCCTTCCTTCTCCTTCTCTTTTCCTCGAATATATCTAAAACAATTTTTTCATCAAGCTTATCCATTTTTATTACAGAGTCTAAAGACTCCTTCAACATGTATGGTACAGACCTCCTGTCTAAGAAGTAAGTTTTGTGAGACCTCTTTATCAGTCCCTGTAACTCTTTTACAGCAAGGCTCTGGTTATACCTTTTCTTGATATATACTGAAGGGTTGAAGACAAGGGTTGTACTGCCTTTGAACTTCAACCCGTTTCTAAACTCTCCCCCTAATTTAAGATCTAATTTTTCGTTAAGCCTGTCAACTCTTTTTACGGACTCCATTATTTTTTCGAAGTCGAATCCGTAGTAGTAGTTCCTAGTTTTAAAGCTGACAAGGTTAACTTCTTCATCCCCTGTGTAAAGATCGATAAATTTTTCTAAAACCCTTTCAAGAAGGTAGCTATCGGAGCAGCTTATGTATTTATGTCTTCCTTCAACACCTTGTTTAATACTGTTCAACACACTTCTCCGATACATATAATACAAAATATACATCCTATTTAAAAAGGAATTCGGTGTTAGTTCCGCTACTTCCGTTATTTCCGTTAGAGCGAATTATAGAAAAAAATTACAAAACTTTCTGGTGGTCTTGTCTAAAACTGTTCCAGTACTTCTTCAACGTATTGAAAAACCGTTTAACTTCATCAAAACCTTGTAAATCGTTTTCTTTGAAGTAAATTACTTGTTTTTGATACTCTTTACCCTCCCCATCTTTTTTCTTGATCATCAAGTCTATATGAGGAAAAGCTAAATGTTCGTCGTAAATTTCTATACCCCCTACTTCAGACCAGTGGACAAAATCTCTGAAAACCTTTTCCTGACCCATTTCCTGAACAATCTTATCCCACTCTTCTTCTTTCTTAAAAGAGCTTCGTTCTACTCCTGTCTCCGATACAGTAACATCTCCTAAAACTGATTTTAACACTTTTTCATCTCCATCGAAAGACACAGATTTTTCTTTATAAGTCATTTTGATAACAGCTACCGATCTCCTTCAACTTTTTCAAGTTTCTTATCCCAGCTAACAAGTATTTCAGAGGTTTCTAATAAACTGTTCATTCTGTACATGACAGGACCTATTCTATGATCTACTTTACGGTTGTAAGACCTGCTTCTAAGGAAGAGTCCTTGGTGTGTGCCAAGATCTTTTATGATATTAGGGTCGTCGTCGATAAAGAAGTCGTAATCCATCTGGCCTTTTCTCTTTTCTTCACCGTAAATAGATACGATGTTATCGTAATGCTCTCCTTCAAAAATATAAGCATCTTCTAACCAGTTCTTAATCTCTTCGGTATACGGATTTCTAGTAACAATATCTACGTTAAACCGTTCATAAAGGTTTTCAAAACCTCTCTCCATATCGAAGGAAAGATCTATACTATCTATTTGTGAGCTATCCGTTCTCCATTTCTCATATATCCTGTCATAACACTCATCCGAGGTTATACCGTACTCTCTGTAAATTTTTCCCCAATCATACTTGTCTTTAATACCAAGATATGAAAAAATCTGGCCATTACTTCTAAGCTCTTCTCTAAACTCGTTGTTAAGGTCTTCTACTACCGCTTCCTGGCTACTTGCTAAAGTACCGTCAAGACCTACTGAAATCTTTGAGATGCTCATACTGACAATGTTAAAATCAAATGTTAAAAAGTTATTTAGAAGTAGTCACAACAAACCTGGAAAAAATAGAAAAAGAGAGAATTTGGGGCTGGAAGGAGTTTTACCTCCTTGCAGCTTTGACGTCTTCTCTCTGCACAGTTTTTCTGTTTGCGTGGTGCGCGTAGTCTCTTGCTTTCTCAGCTAGGTCATGAGCTTTGTCTTCGATCTCAT
>JALDAI010000039.1 GCA_022729285.1 Candidatus Nanoanaerosalina archaeon | reverse complement strand
TCAGTAGGTCTAGAAGATTTAACTTTCTCAACAGCTTTTCTGAACTCCTCAGAAGAAACACCTTTCTCATAAAAATTTTTTAACGCCCTAACACCTGAGATAGCGACATCCGTAGCGCCCTGTATCTCAAGAGACTTTATCTTTTCAACAGTAACATCTAAATCCATACATTAGAAATTATGGAGACTCCGATAAAAGATTTACCGTTAGAAAAAACTTCCTAAATCCTGTTGAGACTCCTTCAAAGACTTCTCCAACTTGTTAAAAGTTGATTCAACACGGCTTTCAGAAAACTCATGGCTTTCAACAAGAACTTCAAAGACAGCATCACGGTCAGGAGATCCGTAATTAAAACTTAAGCCTTCCTCGACAGGAGGGTTTTCAAAGAAATCAAGTATTTTGAAAGGATCGTTGTCATGCTCCCACTCTACCTTGTCGTCTTCTAATATACTTTCAAAAGAGCCATACTTCTTAACCAGCTTCATAGCAGTTTTAGGGCCCACACCCTTAATCCCTTTAGGGTTGAAATCAGTTCCTATAAGCACAGCAACCCATCTAAGCTGTTCAAGAGATATGCCAAGAGAGTTTAAAGCAGGTTCCTTCTCAACTTTTTCCGGTACAATGGTCTTATACCTCTGCTTACCCGGCACCTTCCTCTTACCGGTGACAGTAAGGTTTTTCACAAACCTGTCAGCTCCGAAAACAAGAGAGTCCCAGTCCTGACTACCCACAGCCCAGACAGAACCTTCACAGTTCATCTTAGCAGCCTGAGCCTCGCCCTCGCTAGGAGCCTCAATATAAGGGATTCCCATAGCATCTAACAACTTTTTAGCCTCAACCAGCATATCAGAAGTTAATCTAGAGCTCTGAGTAGCTTTTTTGAAAGCTTTCTTCATCTTACCCTCTTTCTTAAGCTTTTTCCAATCTTCCCTAGCTTTTTCACGCTTCTTCCTTCTCTCCTTAGACTCCTCAGCCTTAAGATCAGGAGCTTTACCGTCAAATACATACACCGGTTTAACATTTTTCTCCAGAAGTTTAGCATTTCTGTAAAAAAGCCCGGAAAGATGAGAAGTAATATTCCCTTCAGAATCCTTCAAAGGAGTGCCATCCCTCTGCCTAATGATGGACAGAAATTGGTAAACAGTGTTCATAGCATCAACAGCGATTTTTTTATTAAAAAGATGGTCGAAACTTATCTCCTCAGAATCTATCAGGTCGCCGAGCTTAGTTCCCATAAACAGAAACTTTTCAGCCACATCTTTTATAATTGACTGGTGGAAAAAAGAGTTAAAAAGTACTAGAGGCTTTCTAGATGGGTTTTTTGGTAGTTTAAGGCTCTCTAGTAGTTATATATGCGGAGTTGAAGCCTTTAAAACGAGGTTTAAAGCCACTAGAAGCTCTCTAGTAACGGTTTTTAGTGGTTTTAAGGCCTCTAGTAGTTATTCTTTGACATCGATGTTTCTAATAGTTTTAATCCTCTCCTCTACCGGTGGATGCGTCATAAACAGTTTGTTGATTATTCCTTTGTTGCTATCTCCTCTAAGAGGGTTAGCTATGTAAAGGTTGGCTGTTGCTTCATTAGCTGCTTTAAGCTCTTCAGGGTGGCTTGATATTTTCTCTAAAGCGGATGCCAAAGCATCAGGGTATCTTGTCATCAAAACTGCTGTACTATCTGCTAAGTACTCTCTTTTCCTTGAAACTGCGAACCTCAACATCATAGCGAACAAAGGAGCTACAATAGCTACTACCACAGCTATTATAAGCCCTACAGCGTTACCTTTTCCTTCTGAGTTACCTCTTCTACCGAAAATCATAGATCTAAGGAACACTCTTGAAATAATCGCTATAGCACCTGCTAAAACCACTGCAATAGTTGAAACAAGTATATCCCTGTTTTTAATGTGCGAAAGCTCATGCGCTATAACCGCTTCTAACTCCGATCTGTCAAGTCTCTCTATTAATCCTCTGGTAACTGCTACAACTCCGTGTTCCGGGTTTCTACCTGTCGCAAAAGCGTTTGGCTGGTTCTCATCTATAAAGTAGATATCAGGTTTAGGAAGTCCTTCTGAGATAGCAAGGTTTTCAACTATATTATCTATCTCAGGGTATTTTTTTGTATCTAGCGGCTGCGCATTACTCATCTTAAGAACCATCTTATGGGAGTTCCAGTAAGTGTAGAAAGACGTTCCTACGGCTATAATAACTGAGATATACAGGATCCCTATATCTCCTGTACCCCAGGAAATAACCCATCCAACGGTGATTAGGAAAAGTGAGAAAAAGGCTAAGTAGACCCATGTCTTAGCCACGTTCTTTGCTGATTCGTTGTAAAAAGTCGGCATACTACTTTATCCTCTGTCTAAAACTCTACTTCAACGTTTTCCCGTTCTTCAGCCTCTGCTTTGAAAAACTTTCTCTCTCCGAAGCTGAAAGCTTTAGCAACAAGGTTTGAAGGGAATTTTTGTATCTTAATGTTCAAAGCCTTAACGTTTCTGTTGTAAAACCTTCTAGCTGCCTGAATCTTGTTCTCAGTATCTGTAAGCTCTCTTTGAAGTTCTTTAAAGTTTTCTGAAGCTTTAAGATCCGGATAATCTTCTGAAACTGCGAAAAGGCTTTTCAACGTGTTCTGAAGCTGGTTTTCCGCTTTCTCTATTTTATCAGGGTCTCCGCTTTCCTGAGCCTGCATAGCTTTTGAACGCGCTTCTGAAACGTTTTTGAAAACTGTTTTTTCGTGGTCTGCGTATCCTTTAACGGTTTCTATAAGGTTAGGTATGAGGTCGTGCCTTCTTTTAAGCTGGACATCTATGTCCGACCATGCTTCTTCCACACGGTTTTTATAAGTTATAAGCTTGTTGTAAGTGAAAACAGAGTAAAGAACTGCTATACCGACTGCTCCACCGAGTATGTAAAGTTCCATTGTTACCGGTTAAAAGTTGTCTCTTTATTTTAATATAAGCTACTGTTGTTTCGGCTTCCCGGAACCTTTTTGTATTATTCGGCCTAAAATACTCTTTAATGGTTTTTGACGATGTTCCTGGCAGTATAAAACACTTGTCAATAGTTTTTGCACTTTGTTATTTCGGGAGCTCGGTTATATGGATGTTTTTACCTGTTTTTTTCGAACAAGTAGTTGACAACGTTTTCCTAGTAGGTGTCTTAACGTCAATACCGGCTTTCACAACTCTTTTCATGGATATGCCTATTGCAAACATGATACAGAGGATGGATGCAAAGTTCCTAGCTTTCACAGGAGTTCTAATGTTTTCTCTACCGGGTTTGATCTACTTCACAGCCTTTGTACCTCTGCTTTTCCTAGGGAAAGTTGTCGAAGGGGTTTCTAAAACTCTTAGATGGGAGTCCGGCTGGTTCTTAGCTATGACTGAATCAAATTCCCAGAACGAATCTGAGTCTATAGCGGTTTTTGGACTTGGTAAAAGCGTTGCTGAAATATTTGGGCCTGTTATAGGAGGTTTAGTGATTTTTTACTTTGGTTTCCGCCACGGCCTTATTTTATGGTCTTTACTAGGTTTTTCAGCGGCTGTTTTCTTTTACAAATACCTTGGTTTCAGTGTTGACAGACTGTCTGATGCCTTCTCCTCTGTTTTCAAAAAGAAGACGTACTCTGATGACTGGAAACATTTGAAGGAGAACTGGGAGAGTATGCGTTGGGCTGTGATGTTGATTTTACTACAGTCGTTCCTCTTCTCCTTTTTCTGGGTTGCAGTTCCTCTAATGATGGAGGAGATAGGAGCTAACTACATAGAGATGGGGGTTCTTTTCGGCTTGATATCGATTCCGTCGACGTTACAGGTGTATGTTGGAAGGTGGGCTGACAAGGTCGGATGGCTTAACGCTGTAAAGGTTTTATCCCTGATACTTGTACCGGTATTGGCTATAACTGCGTTTATGGAGTCTATAGTAACAGCCGGTTTGTTGATATTGTTCTCCATGGCTTTGACAATTTCCATGGGTCCTGTTTTACACTCATTTTTTGATAAAAGCGTTGATGACAGCGTTGAAGGTGAGATGGTGGGGGTACTAGAGCTTTTCAAACACTCGGGTCAGTTCCTAGGACCTTTTATGGCGGGTTCTGTTGCCTCGGCTTTCGGAATATCTAATTCGTTTATATTCGCGGCTTTTCTAAGCCTGCTCCTTTTTTCAGGGGTTTCGTTCGTATCTTTTTTTGTTGAGTGAAAGTAACGAAGCTTTTTTAACTTTACAACTTCTTTTTCAAGAAGTAGGTATTTTTTATGGTACATAACGATTTTTTTGATGGAGGCTTTGTTTCTGACGGTATTGTTCAACACGTTTTAGAGGAAGTTGGTAAAAAGGAGCTGGAGTATTTAGAGAAAAAGCTGACGAACGGTAAGAGCTGTTCTTACGTTGAACGTATGGAGTACAGGAAAAGACTGGCTTCTGAAGGATACAAAGGTATGGTAGGTTCAAGGGATGAATCGGTAGTAGAAGAATTCAGTTACCTTGAAAAAGAGTTTAAGGATTTGGAAATTGTTGGAGACTACTTAAAGGAGGATAAAGGTTCTGATGTTTCTAGAAAGGCTGTTCTTGGAAGAAATGCTTTTAGAGAATCTGAGGAGGAGTACGTTTCAAGCGCTTTAATCTACGGGGCTAACTCTTTTAGAAAAAGTAAAAACATAGAAGTTAATAAATCTCTTTTAACCGGTAAGAGCTTGTTAAGAGAGTCTGAAAAAGTGGATGTTGATAGCTCGAAACTTGAGGGTAAAAAAGTTTTAAGAAAGTCGTCTTCCGCTGACCTATATGAATCTGTTGTAAAAGGCTCGGAGGCTTTCACAAGTTCTAAAGATGCTATTTTAAAAAGTTCAGAGGTTTACGGCAGAAATGTGTTCAAAAAGTCATTTGGAGCTGTTGTTGAAAACTCTTTGATAGATGGTGAGAACGCTTTTTCAAAGTCTGAGAACTCGGTGATAATCGATTCAAAGGTCTACGGTGACTCTGCTTTCAAGAACGCTTACAGGCCTGTTTTAATTAATTCTGAGGTAGAAGCTGATCCTAAAAACTTTTCGGCTGTAGAGCCTATATTCATAAACATGAAGGAGGCGAGGAAGTCAGTGGATTATTCAAAAGATCCTTACATGTTTATCACTGATAAAAACTCTCACCTAAGAGTCGTCTATGACCTTGTTAAACACTCTGATAACCCATATAAAAGTGTTTTAGATTTTTTCAGTTCTGAAACAGGTTTTAAACAGGCGAATATCGGTCCTGCAACGAGGGAAGGTAAGTTCACTTCTCCTCTATAAACTTTTTTCTCCCTTATAAACACCATTTATAAATACTTCTAAACCTATTAACTACTAGAGGGTTAAAAAATGGATTTTGGAAGTGTTGAGGACTACGGTGGAAAGATAAAAGATGTTGAGAGAACGAAAAACGGAGTTCCTAAAAGGTATTACGCAGGTTTAGAAAGAGCTAATTCAAGGTTCGACCTAATGGGAAAGGTCGAAGAAGTACCTGAGTTCGAGGAAGTTTCCGAGGCTAAAAAGTATATTAAAGAGTCTCTAGAAGGTCTACCGAACCATATGTACGACAACTTAGAAAAAGGATCTTTCAAGATATCCTGGGGATACGATGGAGCTCCTGAAAAATCACAGGAAATTTATGAGGAAGCTTTATACGATGTTCATTATGGTCTAGAAGAGAAAAGATCGGAGCTGTTCAAAAATTATAAGGTGGCACATAAAACAATGATAGGAGCGGGTTTACTCGGAGTTGGTGGAGCAATCTATGCGGGATACAACCCTGTTGGAAGTATTTTTGGAGGACTTTTCGGTCTTGCAGGAGCTAAAGGTGGTTTAGACCACGTCTACCGAGGTAAGTTTGATGAAGTTGACGATAAAATGGGTAAGATAAAAGTTTTAGAACAAGTATACCTTGACGAGCCGCTGACGGTTGAAGAAATGAATGAGTTAAGGGATAAATAAAATGTTTAAGAAGTGCGCCGACCGGGATTTGAACCCGGGTTGCGCGCATGGCAAGCGCGAGTCTTAGCCACTGGACTATCGGCGCAAAAGTCCTACTACTTTTTTTAGACCTACTTTTTTTATGTCTTTCCCGACCGGTCTAAAAATCTTTGAACCAGTTCTTGAAAAAGTTTCTAAGACTCTTAAAGCTTTTCTCCCCGAAAACAGCTAACCAAGGACCTGAAAAAAGTAGTAAAATTTTTCTTAAAAACTTAAGGTTTTTTGAAACGGTGTAAGCTTTATCAAAGCCTTGTAAAAAACTAGCGGACTTTTCGTATGGCAGAAACATTGCTGAGGCTTTCAAAGATATGATGTCTATCTGTCTATCAAGGTTAGAAGGATTTTTCGTAAACAGCTCATGGTCTACTGAGGCTATCTTACCATCTTCGCCTAAGATACTGTTAGAAAGCCGTGAATCAACCAGTGCTAAACCGTTTAAATGGAATTTTTTAATCTGTTCGCCTTTTTTTCTACCAATATCTTCACAAAAACTTCTAGAAGACTTTAGAAGTACTTTTCTTAAATTATCGCCCGGTAAGTAAGACATTTTAACAGTTCTACCTTCTCTACTAATTATACTAGGTGTTTTAACACCTATCTTGGTCAACTCCTCCTTAGCTTCGATCTCCCTTTCTACTCCGTCAAAAACTCCTAACACTTTGAAATCAAGTAAAACCATTTTAAAAAGGTTGATAGTTATAATATTCCACCTAAAACGAGGGAAAAACTTCGTGACCTCTTCTTCTCCGGTCCTTGTAGTAACGTTTGTTATACTGTGTTCGTCCATACTACTTACCTTTACAGTTACGGATAAATCATTTTTAAACCGTACAATAAC
>JALDAI010000073.1 GCA_022729285.1 Candidatus Nanoanaerosalina archaeon | reverse complement strand
TCTATAAGAACATCTAGTTTAGGAAAGTTTTTAGACCTTTCCTGAACCACTTTGTAGTCATCAAAGTACTCTAAGACCTCTGAACCTATTATCTTTGCTTCCTGGAACTTTTGAGGGCCTCTTGTAATTATCATTTTTTCACCCGTAAGCTTCCTCACCTCGCCTACATCAGAGTATAAACACTCCTTAGAAAGGTTTTGAACCTTGTCCAAGAAATCTGCAGAACTAGTGCCTAAATCTTCACAGTGGCTTTCAAAGTCGTAGATACCGTCTACTTTGTAGCTTTCATATGTTTCGAAGTAGTTACCATAACACTTGTCAAGCTCTTTCTTAAGTTTATCAGCGTTGAAAAGCACTCCGTCGAAATCAAATCCGATTTTCAAATTGGTTCACCTTTTTTACTCTCTTAAAACACTGCCTTTACCAACATCCCGGTTTATACGGATATTAGAGTTTGTAATACTGTCAGCTCCGATCTTTCTACCGGGGTTTATGGTGCAGTTGACACCTATCTTAACGTTATCTCCTACAAACGCTCCAAGCTTCTTTAAACCGGTATCAATCTTTTCTCCTTTAACAATAACTTTTATAGACTGTTCATCGTTTCTTAAATTAGCTGTTATACTTCCAGCCCCGAAATTAACGTTTTTAGAGATATAGGAGTCTCCTACATAATTGAAATGAGGTAATGCCGAGTTATCGCAGATAACCGAGTTCTTAACCTCTGATTTAGAAACCTTGACACCGTTCTCAAGCACCGAATAAGGCCTTATATGAGCCATAGGGCCTATTTCACAGCCTTTTTTTATCAGAGCAGGACCTTGAATAGCTGAGTGAGCTTTAACAACAGCTCCTTCCTCAACAACAACTTCTCCTTCAATAACAGCTGACTCAGCAACATCACCGTTGATATCTCTTTCAATTTCTTGTAAAATATTTTTGTTAGCCTCTAAGAGCTGCCAAGGATAACTACAAGGATACCACTTATCAGTTTTAACAAAACCAACTTTCTCCGAACGAATATACTCCTGCATTGCATCAGTTATCTCGTACTCCCCTCTCTCAGACTTCTCAACTTTTCTAAGATAGTTGAAAAAGTTTTTACAAACTTTGAAACATCCGACATTGACAAGGTTTGAAGGAGGGTTTTCAGGCTTCTCCTTTAGACCTACAATCTTATCGCCTTCCTTAACAAATACGCCGTACTTTTCAGGCTCATCTGTTTCAGCAACAAGAAAAGCTTTTTCGTATTCACATAGTTTTTTCAAAGAATCTCCGTAGATATCATCGCCGTTCATTATTATAGCAGTATCTTCTATGAACTCTTCAGCTTTAAGAGCTGCATCCGCCGTTCCCTCAGGGAACTCCTGTTCAACAATTCTTATACTCTCTCTACCACCGTACCTTTCAACAATTTTATCCTTCTTATAACCTGCTACGATGATAACTTCTTCAACTTCATCTATAATAGCTTCAATATTGTACTCTATAACCGGTTTCCCACCGACTTTTAGAAGTGGTTTAGGAACTTTTTCCGCTAAAGGCGCCATCCTTGTACCGTTTCCAGCAGCAAGTATAATAGCTTTCATTTTTTGATCTTTTCTCCGTTAATAGATTGTTCAACCTTCGTCTAAAAACTTTTTAACGGCATCTTATTTATTTTATGCTGTTCAAAACCTGTTTTTTAATCTGTTTAAAAAACCTTTTTTGTTTTACTCTGTTTTGGAAGGAAAAAGTTAAAACTATAACCGTGTTATACTTTGAGTAGTATGTTAAACCCGGTATCAGAACCATTGGTCGAAAAAGTATTACCTGCATTAAGAAAAACTGTTGCCGATAAATTATTTGATAGAGGTTATACACAGACAGATATAGCTGAACTACTTGATATAACCCAACCAGCTGTTTCTCAGTACCTTAAAGGCAGTAGAGGTTACTTATCAAAAGTTATTAAGGAAGATGAAGAGCTTGATCGTGTTAGTTCTGAGATAGCTACAAAGATATCTACTGACTCAAACGTTGAAGAAGTTGGTAAATCGTATAAAGAGTTCTGCAAATTATTTGTTGAGAGGAACGATATTCAAAGCCTTTCAGGGTCAGACAAGGAGTACTTTTACGACCTAGGATGATTCTGTTAAAAGTTATAAATTTAACAGAGTAAAACCGTTTATCAGTCTTAAAAATAAGGGCCCGTAGCTCAGTCTGGATAGAGCGACAGCCTCCTAACCCTTTTTGTTAAAAAAATGGAGATAGCTGTAGGTCGAGGGTTCGAATCCCTTCGGGTCCGTTTCATTCTTATTAAAAATTTTAAATAAACGCCTAACAAAGTTTTAATTAGATGTTTTCAGAAAAAAGTTTAACCGGTTTTTCAATGGTTGTTAATCCATCTGAGAGAAAGAAAAGGTGGAAGAGAGTTATATCTTCTAAATGGTTTATTATTTTCTCATTTATTCTGTTAGGAGTTGTGTTCGCAACATTTTTCTTAAACCATTTCGATTTAAACAGACCCGAAGACCCTGATATACAGATTAGCAGGAGTATACAACATAATGAAACTTTTCCTAGAGCCATTAACAGAGTAGATCTAAGCGTTGAAGGTAGTTACAACAACACCTTTGAAGTTGTAGAAGTTGTAGATGGCGAAGAAAGGGTTTGGGAAGATGTACAAACAGGCGATGTTCTCTCCTACGAAGTATCCTTTTCAACAACAGGAGAAAAAGATTTTGAGGGTTACGCGGATTTAACTTCCTTAGGATTTGAGAAAGAAGAATACGAAACAATTGGTGATGACTTTTTAGAAGTGAGGTATCCTTAGATGGTAAAGATCAACGGAAAACATGTTTTTGTTCTAATACTTGTTTTAACAGTTTTAACTCTTGTTCCAGGAATTATAGGGACAACAAACCAGCCGGACCATTGTGAAGACGACCTTTTTGAGATAAACAGGTTTTCTGAAGCAGAAGGCATAGGGTACCATATCAAAGGCGAGAACGATGCAGGAGGGAGTTCAGCGGTCTGTCTTGGAGATGATGTTTTAGGAGCTGATGTATTTACTTACGACGGATTAGATGAAATCGATGAAAAAAGAAGAGTTGAAGGAAGGTTCAACAAACAGTATTACTACAACGTTGTTGAAAACACTTGTCCAACAGGTATGACAAATGTTTTAGATATTT
>JALDAI010000011.1 GCA_022729285.1 Candidatus Nanoanaerosalina archaeon | reverse complement strand
AGCCTTCACTGGAAGTTGCTTTAATACAAAACCATATACTTTTAGCGATTTTTATTATATCTAGTTATACTCTTACCAAAAAACTATTTAACAAAAAAACAGGGCTATTAACAGTTTTTATATCAACCAGCATACCCTTATTCTTTGGTTTCTACAGAACATTCAGCCATAAATTTTTCGGTATAGCCTTTCTACCTCTACTAACATTATTCTTAATGAAAACCGATAATTTTACAAATAAAAAAGAAAATATTAAGTTTATAATATTAGTTTTTTTATTACTTAACTTCGCAGAATACTCCGCTATATACGTCCTTGCATTAATAATATTTCAGTTATCTTACATCATTCTAAAAAAACCGTATAGGCCAATAGATATTTTATCAGAAAACAAGCTAAACATAATATTAATTTCTTTATTAGCCCCGATTACAGCTTATTTAACCGGTTATGATAGGATAAAAGGAATGATTTGTTTAGATAGAAGCCTTTCTTGGCAGGTTTGCCTTTTTGAAATTTTAAAATTAGACATAAACTATTTAACACAAAATGTTTATAGACTTGGAGTTCAGTTTTTACCGGTTTTAATCTTCATATTTATCCCTTCAATTTTAGTTTTCACCTACCGTTTTTACAAAAAAACCAGAATACAAAAAAGGGTTAGTTCTTTCTCTAATAATTTTGCCATTATTAATACACTCCTACTTTTTTGGTGAACAGCCCTCAATACACCTTTTACCCGTTATTTTCCCATTATCCATTACAGTCGCACATATTTATGATACTGTTTCACAAAAAATAAGAAAGAATTCAAAACTTGCTGCAAAGGTTGTTTTAGTACTATTTGTGTCAGTTTTCTTAATTAATAACATTCTTATCTCGATAAATGCTAATTTCTACACACCTGAATCTCTTGACGATGAAGGAAGACATTATAAAAACGAAATAAGGTATTTTAAAAGCAATGATTACCAAAGAACTTTTTCAAAACTTAATTCAGTAAAAGAATCTACAGTAGGAAGGATATTAGATAGCTCTGTAAAGGATAGTAGTCCTAAAAATTGGCCGGCTTTTAAAAACCGTTATGAGCACCATTTAAACCTATTTTCCACAGGTTTTATACCTGAGGAAACTAATTTTATCACTTTAAAGTTGCCAGAAAAACAGATAACAAAACTAGATAGGCTAAACAATACAGAAATAGATAATAAAGATTTAAGATATGTAATAAGGAAGTCAGACGTTTTAGCATATATAAGAAAAGAAAACCAAGGATCAATAGACGAAAAATACTTTAATAAATTCAAAGTCTTAGAAAAGCTTCATTACGATGGTATAAAAACTACGTTATTTGAGATGGACTAATCATCATAACAGCGTTATACCTAGTTTATTTTCTCGTTATCCTATAAATCTAAGACATTATTATAAACCTTTCTTTTAACTCATTTATATATGGTTGATAAAAAAGTTTTAGGAGGATTCTTAACAGGTTTCTTTTTATTATCTCTACTACTTTCAGTTGTATCTTTTATACACCTAAACCCTGTAGAAGATGAGTTAGAAGTTGCTTATGGTTTAGCAGAGGAAGAAAGATACGATTCAGTTATACAAGTAATGAGAGACTTAGAAGAAATCGGGGATCTACCGCTTATTGGAAGCTTTGAGTTTGCAGGGCAGACAGCTTCAACATTAGAGTTTGTAAGCCATAACATAAAACTAGTAAGAAACATATACCGTACTTCAGTACCGGTAGCTATCGTTTCATTCATTTTCACCGGTTTTGGAGTTTATCTTATAAGAAAATAAAAGCATATAACAGCGTTATATCTGCTTATTGTCTACATTAGTCTTATCTATAGGCCTAAAATCGAATCCATAAATATCAAAGTACCTCTTCCAGATCCCAGGACATTTTTTGTAGTAATCACATTCCTTACAATCCTCTCCGAAATGTTTCATAATTTTATGAGAATTACTCATTTGTTCACCCATAAGATTTTCAGAACAGTAATCCTCATACCCTCCTGTTGCACAGAAAGGGAAGCTTTCAAGAGTTATTTTTCCTTTCAATTGTTCTCCTTTTTTAATCGCTTTAATCAGGTATGGCGTTACCTCTCTAATATCCGGTACTATTTTTTCTAAATTATTCAATGCTCTGCCTCTTGGATGGATCCACATAAGCTCTTTACTTTCAACACCTAAGTTAGAAATAAACTCTATTATACCCTCTAAATCCTCGTAATTAGGTTTCATTACCACAGTATTCGTTCTTACATTAACCCCTAGCTGAACTAAGTTTTTAATACCGTTTATGGTTTGCTCAAAACCATCAGTTCTAGCTAATTCTTTGTAAACTTGTTTATCTATTGTATGGAATGATAAAAATATATCTAATTTATCTCCCAAGATGTCGACAACTTTTTCACAAAAGCTTATGTTTGAGAAAATCCGTCCATTAGTCTGAACGCTTACTTTTTCAAAACCTAATGCTTTACTAAATTCTAATACTTTAAGAAAATCTTTATGTATCGCTGGTTCTCCGCCTGTAAATATTATGCTGTCAAAACCTTGTTTCTTCTTCTCAAGTAAATCCTTTTTTATTTGCTCGAAGCTATCCTTGTTCTTTTCTTCCGTGAAAGCTCTTGCACAGAAAATACAGTTGTTGTTACAACGCTTAGTTAATAAGTATGTACCTGAATCCATTAGGAAAAATCCTCTTAAAACTAATATTTAATCAATTTTTATCTTCTAAAAACTTTTTCTTAAGTCTCTCATACTCTTCATCCGTTATTACATCTTTTTCCCGGAGTTCATAAAGTTTCTCTAACTCAGAGTAGCTCTTGTTATTTAAAACAGGTTCTCCACCGCCTTTAACAACTAACAAGTATATGATAGCTCCTATAAAATGTGTTAATACTACTACTAGTATCCATATGGCTTTTTCGTAATCCTCCATTTTATCCTGGTTCACTAGAACGTCGTAAACAGCGTAAATCACTAGTGCTAGGCCTCCTAGTGAAAATGCTAAACTAAACAAAACAATTAATGGCATCAACATTATAGGAATTATTTCAGGAATCATAAGAGGTTATTAATATTAAAAGTATAAAAGGGTTTAAAAAGAAGCCCCACCCGAGATTCGAACCCGGGACCTCGTCCTTTTTGTTGACCTATCAATTATGTCGTACCAAGGACGTGCTCTACCGACTGAGCTAGCGGGGCGATTTTGTAAATGAATACTAGGTCGGTTGCTGAGCAACCGGCCATTACACAGAACGGGCGTAACCATTCTATTCTTTGATTTCCTTGTGTTTCTTCCTTAGTCCGTGGTATCCACACTTTCTGCAGTTAGTTTTTGCAGGGTTGTTAGTTCTGTTCCTTGCGTTACACTTTCTGCAGATGTAGATATTTCCGAACAATCTTGCTTCTGCTACATCGAATTTCTCAGCCATAGTAAAAACCTGTTCAAAAAAGATGTTCTAAATTTTAAATACCTATCTTACATTTTACCTAAAAAAGACGACCAGTCCACCGATCCAGGCTCAAACTTTTGAGTAGAAACTTTTCCAGAAACAATTTTTTCTAAAACATCTACAACTTGGTCAACACTTTTACCGGTAGTATCTACCTCAACAACTTTTTCACACAGCTCTACAGCTTCTGAAAGAATTACTCCAACCGCCTCACTTTCAACATTTTCCGAAATCTTTTCCCTAGACCAGTTTCTTTTTGAAAGCCTGGACTCAAGTCCATCAGGGCTGCATCTCAACACCACAACTATTTCAGAACAGAAGTAGTGGCTGAGATGTCCTTCCAGAACAGTGTTATCCTCAACTATGTTTGACAAAACTTTTTTCAGCGACTCCGTATCTACTGAGACCGTATCCCTTTTCTCATCTTTTGTTGTTTCAACACTTTTTTTCTTGACAACATCGTTTACTTTTATCAGCCTGTAACCAAGTCTTTCCGCTAACAATTTAGAAACTACAGTTTTCCCTGTTCCCGGCGTACCCGTAACACTGATTTTTTTGTATTCCATAAAAACCACTTTCAACTTTTTGAAAAAAGAAACTTAAGCCCTTTCTTAAAGTAAAACAGTTCTAAAGATAGATCAAACCCATTCCTTATCTTTCGTTTTAAGAAGTTAGCTAAAAACCCGACTGAAAGGAAATAGCTTATGTAAAACCGCTTCTGGAACTTCATAAGTGTTTTATCATCGACATCCGAAGGGTTGTAAGTGATCTTGTTGTAATGGTGGTACTCTCCAAAATCTTTACCAATACTGCTTCTGTACTCCTCATAAGCTTCAGAACCAGGGTAAGGAGTGAAAAACGCTACCTGTATCATATCCGGTTTTAATTCTTTTGCAAACCTCAGAGTTTTTTTCATCTCCTCCAAATTCTCCGTAGGATTACCCAACATAAAGTAACCTACAGTGTTTAGGCCTGCTTGTTTCGCAAGTCTAAAAGCTTCTCTTACATCTTCTTTTTCATTCCCTTTCTTTAAAAGATCTAAAATCCTTGGAGAACCGCTTTCAACACCGAAACTTACAGTTTTACATCCTGCCTCTCTCATTTTATGGAAAACCTTTTCCGAGATACAGTCAGGACGTGTCTGTACAAACCAGTTAACATCTACTCCTCTCTCAATTATCTCATCACAGATACTTTCTACATGCTTTTCAGAAAAAGTGAACATATCGTCTTTGAAACAGATAACGTTCACACCTTTTTCAACCAACATTTCGATCTCATCAACAACAGATTCAGCAGATCTAGACCTCATCCGCTTACCATAAGTCACTCGAAGAGTAGGAGAACAGTAGACACAGTCAAAAGGACAGCCTCTGCTTGATAAAATGTAACCAAACTTAGTTTTCCTATGGTTCACTCCTAAAGGAAGTACATCACCGTAAGAATCATTTAAAAACAAGGAATGCTTCGGAAAAGGTAATCCATCAAGGTTTTCAACCTTAACAGTTTTCGTCAACTTAACATTTCCATCTGAAAAGTATGAAACCCCTTCTAAATCTTCAAAACCCTTATTTAACTTCATTTTCTCTTTTAACTCTCCCACTACCGCTTCAGGCTCACCCCTTATACAAAAATCGATCGGACTACCCTCATACAAAAATGTTTCCGGAGAAACAGAGGGATGCTGTCCAAAGAAAACAATATCAATATTTTCCGCTCGTTTCTTAATCTTTTCAGCAAGTTCTTTACTCATACGGACACAGGGCGTCTCAACCTGTACAAAAACCGTGTTAAAACCTTTTTCAACAACTTGATCAATAATATTATCCACAGAAATCTCTTCCGCCTTCATATCAATAAAATCCGTTTCAAAACCTTTCTCCTCAAGGATAGAAATACAGTAACCAATATCTAAAGGTGCTCGGACATTCTCAGGATGAGAATCATCCCCGTAGTACGAAGTACGCAAAAAAAGTGAACCCATACATAGAGAGAAGATTACCTACCGATTTTTAAATATGTTAGCCGAATAAAATTTTAGTTGGTATACATGGAAGTCTTAGTAACAGGAGCAGGAGGTTTTATCGGTAAAAACTTGGTTAAAGAACTTTGTGAAAAAGGTTATGATGTAACAAGCTTTGTTTACAAAGGTAAAAAAGAGGAGAAAACATTCTTAGAAGAACAAGGTTCTAACACTATACTAGGAGACATAACCAACCAAGAAGAAGTAAAAGGAATTACAGAAGGATATGATGTTGTTATCAACTTAGCAGCACAGAGAAGGGGTTGGACCGCTTCTGAAAAAGATGCTTACCATGTAAACGTTTTAGGAACAAAGTATTTAGTAGAAGATGCTATAGAAAACGGTGTAGACCATTTCATCCACTGCTCAACCTCGTCTATTATAGGGCCTGTCGAAGACAAGCCATTAACTGAAGAATCAGATAAAAGAGATGAAAGCAGAGTATATTACAAAACAAAGCTAGAAGGAGACCGTACAGTCCTTGAAAGAAAAGATGAAATAAATGTAACCGTTGTACTACCTCCTTTAGTTTATGGTCCCCATGACCACCACCATCTAGAGATTTTTGAAGCAGTTAAACAGGATAAAATTCATTTCGTAGGGAAAGGAGACAACCTTTTCCAGCCAACATACATAGACGACTGTACTAAAGGCTTCCTACTATGCATAAAAAACGAAGAAACGTATGGCGAAAGGTTTATAATAGCTTATGACGAGCCTAGAACGTCTAAAGACATTATCTACAGTATTGCAGACGGTTTTGACAAAGATATTTCTCCTATACACTTTCCAAAACCTCTTTGTTGGGTAGGATACCACGTATTAGAGTTTTTCGGAAACATTTTCAACTTTAAACCTCCTCTCAACAAACGAGTTTATGACTGGTTTACGGAAAACCATTTCTTCGATGTATCAAAGGCTAAAGAGGTTCTAGATTTTGAGCCAGAGTACTCTCTAGAAGAAGGGACCAAGTTGACTTGTGAGTGGTACGAAGAAAACGGTTGGCTTTAAAACCGTTTTTTCCACTTACTTCCTTAAAAAGAAAGATAGACTAAGCATAAAAAAGTCGAAACTAACAAGTTTTACATGTACGGATTTTTAAAAGGTGGTAATTTTTGATAGAGGTATGGACTGAAAAGTATAGACCGGATACATTAGACGAAGTAATAGGGCATAAAAACAAAGTTGAAAGGCTTAAATCATTTGTTGAAAAAGGAACAGTTCCACATATGATGTTTGCAGGGCCTGCTGGTACCGGTAAAACTACCTCTGCAATAGCATTGGCTAAAGACCTTTATGGAAAGAACTGGAATAGAAACTTCATGGAAACTAACGCATCAGACGACAGAGGAATCGATGTTGTTAGAAACCAAATAAAAGACTTCGCAAGAACTAGACCTATTAACGCCGATTTTAAGATAATTTTCTTAGACGAGTCAGATAACTTAACATCAGATGCTCAACAAGCCCTTAGAAGGACTATGGAGAAGTATTCAAGCTCATGCAGGTTTATTTTATCCTGCAATTACTCTTCAAAGATCATCTCCCCTATACAGTCCCGGTGCGCAATATTCAGGTTTAACCGTTTAGAAGACGAACAGGTTAGAGAGTATATAGAAAAGGTTGTTGAAGGCGAAAGTTTAGACATAGACAGTTCAGGGATAGAAGCGATAATCCAGGTTGCAGAAGGAGATCTTAGAAAGACTACAAACGTTTTACAGGCAGCAACTACTACAGGAGACACTGTAGATGAGAAAAAAGTTTTCGAAGTTGCTTCGTCATTAAAACCTGAAGAGGTTAGAAACATCCTTGAAAGCGCTTTATCAAACAAATTCTTAGACGCAAGAGAGGAGCTATCAGATTTGATGATTAACAGAGGTCTTGACGGAATAGATGTTATTAAAGCAATTCACAGAGAAGTTTTTGAACTAGATCTCCCTGATAAGAAAAAGATGAAGATTATTGAAAAAATAGGAGAGTACGAGTTCAGAATTATTGAAGGAGGAAGTCCCGACATCCAGATAGAATCTCTTTTAGCTAGAATAGGGGCTATGGACTAGTCTCCTTATTTTTTCTTTTATTTAGTAAGACCTACACAAGAAAGATTTCTCATCACCGGTAGCAAAATCTAAAGTAATACTATAATCCTCTCCCTGTTCAAAAACGTTTTCAGAAAGATCAAAGGTTAAAGTATCCCTCTCCCCTCCTATTTCAAAGTCTCCTTCAAACATCACATCTTCCTTAAAGTACAGATATCCTTGTTCATCCCCTTCGATTATAACATTCATCCTTCTCCTATCAACAGGGCCTTCAACAGTGTTTTCAACACCTATTTCAAGCGAATCACCGACACAGGTTGTTTGGTATATGTTGATACTTTCTCCAAAATCTTCATCCATTCTGTTGAAAACATCTTCCTGGAGATCCAGTACAAAAGTAGCAGTAGCACCGGCAACTCCAAGAAATATTAAAGCCAGCATCAGAAAGCTGAAAACAGGGCTTATTCCTTTACTCATCAAATAAGTTTTGAACAACATAAAATAAAAGGTTGTCGTGAAAATTAGTTACCAGATGTCAGACACTAGACCATGGACTGAAAAGTATAGACCCGGCACCGTTAAAGAGTTCAGAGGAAGTTCTAAGACAGTTGAAAAAGTTTTAAACTGGGTTAAGAACTGGGATAACCAGAAAACGGATGCATTGCTTTTACACGGAGAACCGGGTATAGGTAAAACAACTTTGGTAGGGTTAGTAGCAGAAGAGTTAGGGCTTGAAATTTTTGAGACAAATGCATCAGATGTTAGAACCAAAAAAGCTCTACAGTCAAGCCTAGAACAAGCAGTTCAGCAGAGATCGCTTACTGGAAGAAAAAAGCTTATCCTTATAGACGAAGTCGATGGCATGTCTTCAAGAGATAGAGGCGGAAAAAGTCAGATATCTAAGATAATAAACAAAACAAAGTTCCCTATTATAATGACAGCAAATGACGCCTATGCTAACGGTATGCAGTCTATTAGGCGTAAAAGCAATGTTGTACAGCTTAAAAAAGTCCATACTAACTCCGTAAACTCTCGGCTTAAAGAGATAGCTGAGAAAGAAGGATTAGAATACGAAAAATCAGCTGTTAAATCGATCGCTAGAAGAGCCGGAGGAGATATGAGAGCTGCTTTAAACGATTTACAGTCCTTGGCTGAAAAACATGGAGAAGTTACTTCCGACCTTGTAAAAGAGCTAGGTTATAGAGATACAGAAAAAGATGTTTTCCAAGCTTTAAAACTAATTTTTAAAACCACAAATATCAGCACAGCTAAAAACGCTGTAGACGGAGTTGATGAAAACTACGACACTCTTTTTGAGTGGATTAGAGAGAATATCCCGAAAGAGTACAAAAAGAAAAATGATTTAGCCGAAGCAATGGACGTTATGTCTAAAGCAGATGTTTTCAAAGGAAGGATGGTTACTAGACAGAACTGGTCTCTTTTGAAATATGTGTATGTTCTGATGTCAGCAGGAGTGTCTGTAAGTAAAGAAGAGAAGTACAGAGGATTCACAAGGTATAGCTACCCTTCTAAGATAAAGAAAATGGGGCGTTCAAAAGCTTCTAGGAAGAAGAGAAAAGATATTTCTTTAAAAGTAGGTAAAAAACTTCACACCTCAGTTTCAACCGCAACAGACCTCATACCTTTCCTATCTATTTTAATGGAGAAAGAAGACTGGAAAGAAAATATTGTGGAACATTTAGATTTAACAGAAGACGAAATAAAGTTTATAAAAAACTTTTAACAGACAAGTTTCTCCAAGATAAATATCCCTGATTCAAAGTCAAGTAATGCACAGTTTTCAAAAACCTCTATCTCAACGCTGTCACCAACACCTTCTCCCTTAACCGTGTCTTCAAAACGGTCAACCACGTTTTCAAACTCCTGAACCTGTCCATAAGTTATTACAACATCCTCTTCAACTTGCCCCGAAACATCTGAGGAATCTAAACCATCCTCTTTAAATCCATGGTTTCCACCGACAAATATAGTATTATCCGAGTTTTCAGAGAAAGGCTCGGCAGAACTTCTAAAAGTAACTGTTAAATCATCGTTCTGCTGGTGTAAAACCTCTGTGTCAGAAAGAGCAGAACTGTATATTTTGAACTCGTCGAAAACACCGTCAAATCCTCTACCTATCCTATACCTATCCGTTACATCAACTACAGGGCTTCCTCCGACATCTACAGATTCCGATGGCTTTCCATCAATAAAAACTTTGATCTCAGATTCAGCGTAGTTGTAAACATAAGCTACATGGTTCCACTCATTATCCTGGAAGTTTATAGGTTCGTCATGTGTCGCCACATACTCTTCAGATCCGTCGTAGTACACTCCTTCTAAATAAGGGTTGTTGTTTCCTGAGTCAGAAATGTTCACCCTCAAACCTAAATTAGTGTCAGGAAGCTCAAAGAGGTAAACTTCTTCACCCGTATCGTAATCCGTAAAATCTTCGTTTATCCATGCAGAAACCGTGAAAGATCCTCCTAAATCAGGGTTTATATTAGTGCTGTCATCATCCTCTAAAAGCTTTTTACCGGAAAGGTTCATACCGGTACCTCTGTAACCAGCATCCCAGTCAGGCTCAGCTCCTAATGTACCATCATCATTCCTTAGCTCAGCCGAATACTCTTGTAACGAACCATCGCTGCTGCTAACTGTTTCCCCAAATCCTTCATCGAAAGGAAATCTTAAAACATAATTTGAAGGCTGGGTATAATCAAAATGGTCGTACTCACCTCCAACCCTCCAAACCTTCCTATCCCTGATCTCACCGTCCTCTAAAACAACCAAGTCCTCCGCAGAATCCACATCTAAATCGGATAAACTTAATGTAACGTTGAAAAATCCATCAAAAACAAAATCTTTCTCTTGGTTCTCTACAACAACGTCAACCTTTTTCTCCCATCCATAAGATGGATAAAAACTATCACTTATCTCTTCAGAAATACCTGTTACCTCTGGAGCATCCTCCAACAAACCTAAATACTCTTCAGGATAGCCTCCGGACGAGAATACGTATACTAAATCACCAGCATAAACGCTTTCTCCCATCTCTCCAAAACGGAAAAATCCTTCTCCTTCTAAACTGCTTGAAGCATCTCCATCAAAAACTTTTAGGCTTGCAGAATCACCTTCATCCATCTCACCGTTTTGAGTAAATACATAAAAACCTCTCAAAGTACTGTCAAAAAGCCCTAAAGATTTATTACCCTCCATAGATCTAGTAACCTCATCACCTAAACCGTACTGGTATCCGTCGTCTTCCTCTATACTACCTGCGTCAAAAAGATCTAGCCAAGGAGAAAAGTTATCAGTACTGTACTCACCCATCCATGTCGCACCGTCGTCCTCTACCCCTGATAACTCATCAAAACTAGAGATCTCGCTGTGCTCAACACCTTCACGGATAACAACAGGATTTTCTGCGAAAAACTTGAAAGAATCTTCTTCAAAGCTTATCTCAGTAAAAACAGGGCCTTCATCAACATCTACATTACAAGAACCGCTTTCCTTATGTAAAACAAATCCATCGAAAAGAAGACGGTTTAATCCATCTCTTAAATTATAAAAACCACAGTATCCGTCTCTTTCACCCCATTCAATCCTGTAACTATCTGTCTGAACTGTCTGTGATTCTTCAAAAACTTGTAGGTCAGTGTTAAACTCTGGCTCGTCCACTCTCTCATTACCATAATACATATGGATAGTTTCAGTTGGTGACTCGAACTCATCGAAAAAACCGAAATCAACTAAGAGCCATAACTCAACATAATCCTCATCACAGCCTCCTCCAACTATCTGGTAAGGTATTTCTTCCTGGTTGATCTCGTTTGTAAACCTTAGATCAGAACAGTCATCCGATATTTTCTCAGAGTCAATATTCTCCATATCCAATGTTGTGTGTACAGGAAAATCTGATACATCCGACCTAGCATTTTCAAAATTTATCTCCCTCCTGTAACTCCATATCTCGTTGTGCCAAACTTCTTGGAGAGAACCTACTAAGCTCCGGAACTCTTGAGAACCCTGCGCAGAAGTTACTTGTTCAAATTGTATACCTTCAAAGTCCTCCAGTGTTGCAAGAGTAGCTGAAAGAGAGCCGGCAACTACAATAACAGTGATTATAAAGAACTGAGCCTTTCTACTATCCAATATTTCTTTCACTTGTACCACCATACCCCGTCCAAGACGTAAGGAAGGTACGTCTCCTCATAAACCATGTTTGAAAAAGTAGTACCGATGTTTGGACTTCCGAAAACATCTACTTCCCTAAAGTAATGCTCCGTCATAGACCCTTTTACCACCATCGGAACCATTATGGATGCGACTTCTTCATTTAAATTATCAGAAGTAAGTACAAAAACATCGCCGTTACCCCTAACCACATCAGAGTTCCAGATACCTGTAGGAACTCGGTCATCATGAGTATACTCTAATACAAGCTGATTATCACCGTCGTTGAAATCTACTCTGTACTCTCTACCGTTGATTAAAACCTCTCCCCCTCTAGGATGAGGGCCTTCATCGCTGAAACCGGCACCTGTCTCATCATCATCTCCACCGTAACCACCGTCACCGGTAAAATCAAAGTTTACGTAGTCGAAAACATCAGAACCGGTCATCTCTATAGAAGTAATAACAAAATCAAACTCCTCATTGTTTACCTCAACACCTCCTTGCCTCTGTTGCTCCACGGAGTCTCCAGAAGGTAAACCGTAGTCTTCTGGATCAGAATAAGTTATCTGGGTTGTACCCTCCTCTTTATCGATACCTGAGAAATCAAAGCTCCAGCCATCAGCGTATAAAACTACCTCCTCTCCCAACAAGTTTGCACCGTCAAAAAAGTTTGAGAAACGGTGGTTCTCGCTGTAAGGCTGTACAGATAATGGGTTATATGTCGTATCTAAAACACTGTACCTGTTACCTCCTAAAATTATTGAATCACCTTCCTTGTACTGTCGATCGTTTACTAAAACACCGTCATCATACGTATCTTCTACCTCATAACTTTCTCCTCCGAACTCGAACTCAAAGTAGTTATCATTAAACCTTGAACCTGAGAAATCATGGGTCGTTGTAGTAAAGAACTCGGTAACGTATGGCGAAGTTCCTGTTGTAACTTCAGTATCCAGTTTGTTAAACCCT
This sequence comes from Candidatus Nanoanaerosalina archaeon, assembly GCA_022729285.1. Classification (GTDB taxonomy): domain Archaea; phylum Nanohalarchaeota; class Nanosalinia; order Nanosalinales; family Nanoanaerosalinaceae; genus Nanoanaerosalina. The sequence continues at coordinate 3,548 of JALDAI010000011.1, read as the reverse complement.
ACACCTTCTTCTTGGACACTGAATCCTTCCTCCAGAGAAAAACCGGTTTCCTGGTAAAAACTGTCCTCAAAATCTTCTTCCTCGACTGATGAGAACTCTTCTAACATAAGTAAACTATTTCCTCCGGATAAAAAGTCCTCCAATCCTTTTGAAACTGAGTTAATCGTATCAATCCCTTCTCCAGAAGTTATCCCAACATCGAACGCCATGTCTGAGTCAAAGCTTAGTACAGCTTCGTCCTCGTTTATCTCAGAAACTTCAAACATTCGATCATACGTATTGAAACTCTGACCTTCCACATATATCCTATCCCTTACATCCTCACCAGAAACAGTTTTAACAACTCTGATAAAACCATTTTCACCGTTTATCTCAGAAACTTCATAACTGCTCCCTACATTTCCTCTAAAACCTATACTCTCACCTTCAGAAACGGTCTGTTCCCCTGGTATACCAAAGCTCCTGTATGACACACTGATATCCAAGCCTCCTGAGCTAATATACTCCCTTGTAACAAGAGGTTCAAGATCTGTCAAGTTGTAAACAACCAAAGAAGTGTTGACATAACCAACTTGGTAGACTCCATCACACTCTTCTTCATCAAAGTTACTAAAGTCAAAACAACCTCTAAAAACATCGCCTACAGAGTAAGGACCGTCATCAACTAGGTAGTCGTCATAAGAACTTATATCTCCACCATCAAAGTTGAAAGCTACCCTGTCATAATTTACAGAGCCTTCCTCAGTAGTGTCTGAAAGATAGAAATCAACTCCTCCTATACTACCTGTCCTGTACCTCTCCTCACCGTTCACATAGCTCTCATCAACACCTTCAGGAGCCGAAGTAGTCTCATCAGTCTCCGACACCATTACATCCGTGTAGTCCCTGAAAACACCTATACCGATACTTCTTTGGGGTAAACCCGTTAACGAGAGCTCTTGGTCAACATCTCCGCCTACAGCTGAAACCATTACAGGGAACTGATCCTCTCTACCATCAACAATTACTTCCTGTAAGATACCGGAACTAGAAAATGCCTCAATTAAATCCCCCGATCTCTGGTTTAAAACAGTAGAATCCCACTCAGTAGTTTCAGGAGGCTGAACCATGTTACCAAGGTAGAAAACAACCAGTAAACCAGCTATAATCCCCTCAATAGCGTATACATAACCTTTTCTCATGGCTGCCAAACCCTCATATCCACTCTTAAGATACTGCTACCTATGTTTGAAAACCTTCTGATACTAACCATTTCATCCGCCGCAAGCTCTATATCCCTTCCGTAACTTCCCAGCTCTTTCTCCAAAATAATTAGATCCCCATTAGTCTGTAAAATACCTGAAAAAACAATATCTAACTTGTACTCTAACTCATCCTCTCCTAACTCTAAAACTTCACTGTCCTCAACCTCATAAATGTAGTCGATTTCTCCCGAGTCCTCATCGTATTCACCAACATGCACTCTAAAACCGTCGTCACCCAGATCCTCCGCTACAAAGTAGTATCCTTTACCTTCGATGCTTTCATAACCAACAGTTCCATCAACACCGTCGGGAAAAACATCTCCCTGCTCCTGGTTCGAAGAATCTATTACAACGTACTCAGTAAACTTCTTGTTGAAATCGTACTCAGTTGAGAGAACATCGTTTTTCAAAGTAGTATAATCAAAATCACCGCTTAACAATGTATCAAGCTTCTCCCTATCAACTCCGTAACCGTTCTCTTTTTCAAGTCCTACCGCTCTAACATCTTCTTCATCACCGGATTCAACCTGTCTATGCCAGTCGAAACCTTCGGTACTCCCGTCATCCCAGTAACCGGTGTTTTTTAAAAGAGTATTAGAAATCGACCATCCCTGAGTCTCAAGTCTGTCGTGTCTTATACCTTCTGTAAACTCTGGAACAATGTTGAGAGTAGCTGTAACAATAAAAATTATAGAGATAAAAAACACGGCTGCCCCTCCTATATAATCTATTGAAACCTGTCCCTTCACCATTAGCTCTTAGACCCCCATTACTGCCATAAGTACTACGTAGATAATTACTCCTGAAGGAACCATTACTAAAGCGTGTTTAACCCCTCCTGTAACCTTTCCAGTACCTATCTCACCGGCTACAAGAGCTGTAAATAATCCCTGTACTATCAGCATGATGAAAAACAGGGCCTGGTAATAACACATCTGAGACGTAGGATCTGTTCCGCCAATAACCGGGCAAAGGCTACACAAAGGGCCTAAAAGACCTATTTCCAAACAAAAATTAGTAGATTCCCCTAAAAATTCCCCGCCACCGCCCATATCCAATAGAGGCTCTAAGATACGGTAAAGAGCTATAACGATACCTACAAAGAGGTAGTAGATCGCATACATTATGTATACCTGTTGCATAAGCGTTGCATCCTTCTCCTTTTCAGCCTCTTTAATACTTGTAAGATTCATAGAAACAGAGTCCATAGTTCTTGCAATATCTCCTCCAGACTCATAAGACTGCATTATAATCGAAATAGAGTTCCCTATAAGCCTAGACCTCGACATCCTTTTTTCAAGACGGTCCATTACTTCAGGAAAAGGTATATCCCATGAAAGCTGTTTAGCTGAAACCTCTATTACCTCGTTCAACTTACCGTAATCAGTTTGAGCAGCGTTCTGAAAAGCTTGTGGAAGGGACATACCGGATTTTAAAGCCTCAGAAAGATTTCTTAGGAAAGAAGGCCATTTCTTCTCCATTTCTTCGAACTTTTTATCCTGGAAATAAGTGTAAAGTCCGTATGGAAGTAATAAACCTACTAAGCTAGCTAAAAATAGTCCAGCCCCGACAGCAGGTGCAAAAATATATATAATAACGGATAAGAACAGCCCTGCTCCACCTCCTCCGAAAGAGAAGTATTTTATCTTCTTCTCTAAAGGCCAGTATTTGATTTCTTCCATTTTATCGTTCCTTTATTGACTAATTATACCGTATTTTAGATAAAGTTTTTTATCCCGTTTTTAGCTACAAAATAATTTTATGAAGCCTCCATAGGCGAAACAGTGTTTACAATAAGTATAAACATTACTGAAGCCATCGGAAGTAACAAAAACACAGTAGCAGTCTGTAAAGCAAGTATTGTAACAGGGTTTGAACCCATAGATGACATAATAGTTGTCATGATCATAATAAATACTGAACCAACAATAACTATCGTAATATACATTTCAACCATTAAAGACAGTGTATCAGCAAACTCATCCAGCTGTCTTCTGTAATCATCCATGAACGTGTTAGATTTCTCTCTCAAAAAACCTTTTAGGTCCCCACCGGTTGTAAGTATAGAGTTTATACCCCACAAAAGATTTTTGAATTTTTCAGAAGGAGTTCTTTTAGCTGCTCTTGTTATAGCGACTTCAATATCTGCTCCGAATCCGTATACATCGTTTGCAATCTTTTTAGCTTCCTTAGAAACTTCTCCATACTCATCAAAGTTCCCTAATAATCTAAAAATTGAGGCAACAGGTGTACCCATTCCAGCAACAGTTGAAAGATAGGTTGTTGCAAAGGGAAGGTTAAAGT
>JALDAI010000028.1 GCA_022729285.1 Candidatus Nanoanaerosalina archaeon | reverse complement strand
GAAAGCCGTGAATCAACCAGTGCTAAACCGTTTAAATGGAATTTTTTAATCTGTTCGCCTTTTTTTCTACCAATATCTTCACAAAAACTTCTAGAAGACTTTAGAAGTACTTTCCTTAAATTATCGCCCGGTAAGTAAGACATCTTAACCGTTCTACCTTCTCTACTAATTATACTAGGTGTTTTAACACCTATTTTGTTTAATTCCTCCTTAGCTTCTATCTCCCTTTCTACCCCGTCAAACACTCCTAACACTTTGAAATCAAGTAAAACCAGTTTAACAAGGTTTATAGTTATAATATTCCACCTAAAACAGGGGAAAAACTTCGTGACCTCTTCTTCTCCGGTCCTTGTAGTAACGTTTGTTATACTGTGTTCGTCCATACTACTTACCTTTACAGTTACGGATAAATCATTTTTAAACCGTACAATAACAAAATTTTTTTATATAACTGTACAAAAATATGTTATGGGGACAAACAAATATTTAACTAATTCTTCAAACATTATAGATTCTGAGTTCAGCTCTTTAAAAGAACTTTCCGGTTATGTAGAGGATTACTTCTCTGACACTGTTGAAAACAAAGGCTTCGATACTGATAAAGGAGGTATAGGGGTTACCGAGTTTAAGATGTACAGTTCAAAAGAGTACTTTACTGACACGGTTAGAAAAAACCTTGAAGAACTGGACGACTTTGTCGACCGGTACGTTGAGATAGGGGACACAGGTTTAAAGGTTGAAGAAGTGGATGAGTCATCTTTTCTCTTAAAAGTTACAAGGGAGACTGAAAGCTTCGGTTACGAATCAAAGATATCTAAAACCGATGTCCTAGTTGGTAGAAACGTTGTTATTCCGGCTGGAGGTAAGTCTTACAGCCAGGTTTTGAAAAGGATAGATCTAGTTGAAGGCTTCGGATACCAGGAAAGAGAAGGTGATTACCTTTTTGTAGATGAAAACGGTGTTTCAGAAAGTTTTTCAGAGATCAAGGAGTCATTTTACGAAAACGTTTTAGAAGGATCTGCTTAATCCTTCTTTTCTTTTTTTGTAGTAATCGCATAAACCTTTTAAAACACATTTTTCACACAAAGGCTTCCGTGCTTTACAAACACTTCTCCCGTGTTTAATCAGGTTTATATGGAACCTGTACATTTTTTCATCGTCAACTACTTCTTCCAAAATATCGTGGGCCTTTTTCCTTGAAGTCTTTTCAGGGATAAGACCTATTCTTTTAGAAAGTCTGTGGACATGTGTATCGACCGGCATAACAGGTTTACCGAAAACGAACAGTAAAGTAACAGCCGCTGTTTTAGGACCTATACCATCAAATTTTTGTAGATACGACTTAGCCTCTTCCTTATCCATCTCAACTACATGGTCCAACGTTATTTCTCCTTTCTCCTCTTTAACAAGCCTCAGAAAGTTCTGTATACGTCCTGCTTTTGTCTTACCTAATCCTGCCGGTCTAACAGCTTCTTCAACATCTTTAAGATCTGCCTCTAAAATCTCTTCTGTTGTTGGAAACTTTTCAAAAAGTCTTTCAGCCGCTATATCTCTGTTCCTATCGTTGGTGTTCTGTGACAGGATAGTCCGTATCAGAGATTTCACCGGTTCAGGTCTGTTAGGCGGTTCAGGATATCCGTACTCTTCGAAAAGAGCTTTCTCAACTTTTCCCAGTTTTTCGTAAAAACTTTTTGAACCTATTTTTTCCATCTGTTAACTTTTTGTTGGAAAAATGTTTTATGTTTGAAACTTCTTTTATACAGTATGGAGTCAGGGCCTATCCGAAATTACTTTGTAGCGTTTCTCTTAGTTCTTACAGTATACCTTGTATGGCCTCTTGCAGGAGCCGTAATATTCGGTATATTCACTTCTTACATACTTGTTTTTGTAAAAGAAAACCTTGACGAAGTTTTAGAAGGTAGAAAAGGTGTTTCAGGAGCTATTATTGTAGCTGTAATTTTGATTGTTGTCATAGGTTTTATCTACGGTCTTTTCACAGGTATTCTTTCTGTCGCACGTAACTACGAAGCGTTTTTCGACACTATCTCAGGTTCTATCACTTTTATTTTAGGACTTTTAGAGTTCCCTGAACCTGCTTTGAACTTTGTTGACTCAATTATAGGGGATATTTCTGAACACGTCAAAAATTATCTTTTCGACTCCTTAAGAGATGCTCCGCAGTTATTCATCTCAGGCATAGTTTTTGTCGCAACAACAGTATACTTCTTCTTCCTAGGAGACAAGATTAGGAACGACCTGTTTTACTCTTTAGAAAAACTTGATGAAAAGTATGCGGAACTCATCAAAGTATTTGTAAGAAGTATTTACGACCTTTTTAACGGGATTTTTCTAAAAAGAGCTCTTATGTCTTTCTCTGTTTTTGTTATAGCAGGCATCGGATTTTTGATCTTAGGAGTTGATTTCTGGCTTGGATGGGCTATCTTGATAGGTATAGTCAACTTTATACCTCTCTTGTCAAACGTTTTCGTATACATACCTTTAGGAATCCTTTATCTGGCTCTAGGTTTCTCCTGGACAGGTATAGCTATCATAGTTTTCGGACTAATATTTGTAGATACGCTTCCGGAACTGTTTTTAGCTCCTAAAATAGATGTGCCAAACATCAAAGAAAACCCTTTCCTAATCTTTATAGGTTTGATAGCGGGTGTAGAAGTATTAGGGGTTAAAGGAGTTCTTTTAGGCCCTGCTATACTAGTGATGTTTAGAGATATGGTTTTGTATGTTTACAGACAGCCTACTTAGGAACTTTCTTAGTTTTTGAACCGCAAATAGGGCATTTCCCTTTTTCAACCTTTCTACCGCAGTTTATACAAACGTTCTCCCACTCTAAACCTTCTTTTATGCCCTCTTTTAGAAAAGGCTTCCAATCAGTGTCCAGGTGTATACAGAGATTCTGCATATGGTAGTCATCGGTCACAAGTACCGCTCCTAACTCTTTAGCCAGACTAACCAGTTTAATGTCTGTCTCTGAGACGGAAGAGTTTATCTCTTTAGCCTTTTCTCTAACTTCCTCAACAGCTTTTTTGCCAGGGACTCTTATCTCAATATTTTCATTTTCAAACCGGTTAGCCGCTTCCCTACTCCTTATTTCCTGGGTTACTTCCGGGACCGTTACAACTTGTTCAAAAGGAAGTTTTTGGTTATGTCCATGTATCAAAACGTTTGTGTCAACAACGTGTCTTTCCATCTAAATGTCTGTTAACACGGTAGATTTTTAATATTCTCCACACAACTTTTACTCCATGGAACTTCCAGTCACCGTTCTTGAAAGAGTTATGAGAAAAGCCGGAGCAAAAAAACTTACTGAAGGCAGTGTCTACAAACTTAACGAAGAAGTTTTAGAACTGGCTGAAGAAGTTGCTAAAGATGCTATCAAAAAATGTAAAGAAGATGGGAGAACTGAGCTAACAGCTGAAGACGTTAGGTACGCTTCCGAGGCTTAAAAAATTACTTGAAGTACTCTTTGATACTTTTCTTAGCTTTAGAAAAGTAGTTTGCTACGCCTTCCCAGTCTCTTTCTTCAAAAACTCTGTGAAGCCTGTTGCCGTAAGTGTTAATGTATGTGACATCAGTAATCCTTTTCTTCTGGTTTTGGATAGGTCTTTCGTTAGGATGTCCAAGAGTTACTATAGCTAAAGGTGTCAGCCTATCAGGTACTTCCAATAGATCTGATACTTTTTCACCGTCAAAAGCTCCTACCCAAGCAGTACCTATATCCAGTGACTGAGCCATTAACAGCATGTTCTGCATAGCAGCAGCAGTTTCCTGAACCATGTATACGTTTCTACCTCTTTCGTTGTACTTCCTCTCAGCTTTTTCATGGTCTCCTAAAACCACTATACATACAGGAGCTTCCCTGACATGCGTCTGGTTGTAAGATGCCTGTGATAATTCTTCTTTCAAGCCGTCGTCCTCAACAACTACAAACTCCCAGCTCTGCATATTACCTGCTGAAGGAGCCCACCGTCCTGCTTCCAGAATCTTACCTAAATCCTCTCTCTTTATCTCTTCATCAGTATACTTTCTAATCGAAGTCCTTGAGTTCATAAGATCGAGGAGTAGATCGCTTTCCATAAACATTAATTACAACCTTTTTTTTAAATAAACTGTCTGTACCAACAGTTTTTAACTTTCGAACCGGAAAAAGTGTTTATGGATTATTCGGAACTCGTAGCCGTGTACGAAGAACTTGGGAGTACCCGGTCAAACCTTGAAAAAACAAGGATACTTTCAGAGCTTTTCTCGTCCTGTGGACAGAGCTTATCCACAGTTGTAAGGTTTAGCATGGGAAGAGTTTTCAGCGCATGGAAGGACGAAGACATAGGTATATCATCTAAACTGATGGTTAAAGCTCTTAAAAAAAGCACAGGAGCTTCTGAATCACGTATAACTGAGGCTTGGAAATCTGAAGGAGATCTTGGGGAAGCGGCTCAAAAGCTTTTAGAAGGAAAGACTCAGCAGACCTTTGCGGTGAAAAAACTGACGGTTGAAAAAGTAGCTGAAAACCTTTCCGAAATGGCTTTTTTCGAAGGATCCGGTAGTCAAGGCAGGAAAATAGATAGTATATCGGAGCTTTTAAGCCTTGCATCTCCTTCTGAAGCTAAGTACGTTGTCAGAACGGTTTTAGGAAAGATGAGGCTAGGAGTTGGAGAAGGCACGGTTAGGGATGCTATAACAGACTCTTTTTTCCCGTCTATTGAGGCTTTTGAAGAAGGAAAGGATTATAGTGGAGATGAAAAGCTGTTAGTTGATGAGAGGCTGGAAGAAAAAATCGGGTATAACAGTGTTATATCTTTTTTCTCATTGGATAGTTTAGAAAAAGGAGAAACCTATGTAAAAGGGTTTGATAAAATAATCTCTACTGAAGAGGGCTGTAAGAAGGTTAAAAATATTCTAAAAAGGTTTGTACAGCACGGATACGATGTCACGAACGATTTCGGTGAGGTCGCTACTACTGCTCGTGATGAAGGTATCGAAGGTTTAAAACAGTTGGAAATGACTATTTTTAGGCCGATAAACGCTATGTTGGCGAAGAAGGTAGATAGTATTGAGGAAGGTTTTGAAGAGGTTGGTAAGCCTGCTGCTATAGATTTCAAGTACGATGGTATGAGGGCTCAGGTTCATAAAAAAGGTGGAGAGGTTAAAATATTTACTAGAAGGCTTGACGATGTTACAAACCAGTTCCCTGAGGTTGCTGAAAAAATTGTTGACCTTATTGAGTGTGATGAGTGTATTCTGGACTGTGAGATAGTCGCTTACGATCCTGATGACGGTTCTATGGTTCCTTTCCAGAAGCTTTCTAAACGTATAAAGAGGAAGTACGGTATCGATAAAATGTCTGAAGAGATACCTGTTGAGCTAAGGCCTTTTGATCTCTTGAATAGGGAAGGCTCTATGTTGAAAAAGTCTTATTCTGAACGGTTTAACTCTCTTGAAGAGATTGTTTCTGAGGAGAAAGGTGTTTTAAGACTTGTTGACAGGGCTGTGACAAGCGACGTTTCTGAGGTCAGCGGGATGCAGCAGAGGTCTTTGGCTGAGGGACAGGAAGGTATAATGATGAAGAACTTGGATGCGGTTTACAAACCCGGGTCCCGTGTAGGGTACATGGTTAAGCTAAAACCGGTTATGGAGACTCTTGATCTAGTTATCATAGGGGCTGAATGGAGCGAGGGCCGTAGAAGCGGCTGGCTCGGTAGTTTAGTACTTGGATGTTCTGACGGTGAAGGCGACTACTTGGAGGTCGGAAGGCTTGCTACCGGTCTTACCGATGAACAGCTTGAGGAGATAACTGAGAGGCTGAAGCCTTTGATTGTTGAGGAGGATGGAAGAGATGTGGTTGTTAAACCAGAGGTTGTTGTTGAGGCTGAGTTTGAGGAGGTTCAGAAAAGCCCTACTTACTCTTCAGGTTATGCTCTGCGTTTCCCTAGGCTTAAAACATTTAGGGATGATAAGGAGGATGCTGACTCAATTGAAAAAGTGGAGAGGCTTTATAAGAGTCAGAGATGAATAATTGATTGTTACAAGCTTAAACCTTTAAATAAGACTTATACAATATTTTATATAGTGATTGTTAGCAGGTAAGTGGTAACACTTTTGCTTACATATTTAAGGGTTGTAAGAAAATAATCTTTAAGGAGGAACATATTATGGTTGCAAGTCAAGAAACATTGGATGCTTTGGAGGACGTTGGACTGAACATGTATGAGAGAAAGGTGTATGCAGCACTTATTTCGAGAGGTGTATCTACTGCAGGAGAGCTATCAGAGATGACTGGTGTTCCAAGATCAAGGTCTTATGATGTTTTAGAGTCTCTTGCTGAGAAAGGATTCGCTATCTTGAAGCCTTCTAAACCGATGCAGTACGTAGCTGTTCCTCCAGAAGAAGCTCTTGAAAATACTAAGGAGCTTCACAAAAAAGATTTACAGGAGAAGATCGATAGAATCGAGAGATTTAAGAATTCCAATGCTGTAGATGAACTACAGAACCTTTACGACGAGGGTGTAAGCCTTGTAGATCCTGCTGAAATGTCAGGAGCTATCAAAGGTAAGTACAATGTCCATAAAAGGATGGGTAACATGATCAAAAACGCTGATAGCGAGATAAAGATCATGACATCTGCTAATGGGTTAAAAGAGTTAAGAGAGAACCACATGGATATTATCAAGCAGGCTAGTGAACTAGGTGTCAAGGTTAGGATAGTCGCTCCTAAGAACGAAAGTAATAGAGAACACTTTGATGAACTATCTAAGTTCGCTGATGTTAGAACTCACAGAGAAGACGAACACGTGCCTAACGGCCGATTTGTAATCTCTGATGACAGTAGTGTATCGTTCTCTTTGACACACGATGAAATCCACCCTACTCAGGACACGATGTTCTGGTCTAATTCAGGGCACGCAGCTTCTGAGACGTTAGGACCTCTGTTTGAAATGGTTTGGAAAAACGGAGAGCCTCACAACTAACTTTTTTTCTTTTTTTTCTTACCGGTTAATTAAAAAAACGTTGAGTTTCTAAACTTCTGTATGGTTAGTAAAAAAATTATTTTTTCTATAATAGGCGTAGTACTGGTTTTAACAGCTGTAACTGCTGTTGTTGCGGTAAACTTTTTACCTGATTCTTCGACAGGTACGGTAGGTGAAGTAAGTATACAGGGCAGTATAATGCCTTCAACGGGTTCAGGAATGTTCGGTGATCAAGCTGTAACTCCTAGAGGTTTTAGGTCGACTGTTGACAGGGCTTTATCTTCAGGTGTTGACGGATTACTTGTAAAGATAAACTCTCCTGGAGGCTCTGTAGTGGCTTCAAAGGATGTTGCCAGGGTTGTATCAGATACTGATGTGCCTGTTGTATGCCAGTTGAAGGATTCTGCTGTTTCAGGTGCTTACTGGGTGGCTACTGAGTGTGACAAGGTAGTGGCTGACTCTGTTTCTATGACAGGAAGTATCGGGGTTACTTCTGCCTACCTTGAGTTTTCAGGCCTTATGGAGGAGTACGGTGTTGAGTTCGTAAACCTTAGCTCGGGGGACCATAAGTTTACAGGATCTCCTTTCCAGGAACTAGGTGATGAAGAAAGAAAGATGCTTGAGGAGCAGTTAGAAACTGTTCATGAAGAGTTTAAGGAACAGATAATGGATTCCCGAAACCTTACAAGAGATGAGGTAGAGGGAGTTTCGACAGGTAGAACTTTCCTTGGCTCTGAAGCTGTTGAAAAAGGTTTGATAGATGTTACCGGTAGTAGAAGGGATTCTTTGGAGATTCTTGAGAACAAGACTAACAAAAGTTTGGAGGTTGAAAGCTTTGATAGAAGGGATTCTTTCAACATTTTATCCCTATTGGTGGAGAGCTTGGGAGAGGGTATCGGTTCAACTTTATCTTTTGAATCGGTTCCTGAAACAAGTTATCCTGAAATCAGGTAGGAAAAAGGGTTTCATCCCTTTTTTAACTATATTTCCGGTTTAAAACTTCTTTTATCTCTTCCCAGACTTTTTCGATGCTTTTCGACCCATCAACTTTTTCTAAAACATCTTTCTCTTTGTAAAACTTTACTAACGGCTCTGTCTTTTTATGGTACTGTTTTAGCCTTTCTCTAATAACCTCTGGTTTGTCGTCTTCTCTATGGGTGAGGCTGTTACCACAGCTGCCGCAAACTCCTTCCTTTTCCGGAGGATTGTACCGGATGTGGTATGTCTCCCCGCATTTTTCACAGACTCTTCTTCCTGAAAGTCTCTTGACAAGTACTTCATCGTCTACTTCAAGATCTACTAACAGGTTAAGGCCTCCTAACTCTTCCATGTGTTCTGCCTGTTCCTTGTCTCTAGGGAATCCGTCTAAGACAAACCCGTTTTCCACGTCTTTCTTACTAAGTCTATGGTCTAATAGTTCAAAAACTAACTTATCAGGAACCAG
>JALDAI010000090.1 GCA_022729285.1 Candidatus Nanoanaerosalina archaeon | reverse complement strand
TATCGATTTTTTTACCGATAAAAGGGTAGACTTTGAACTCCACTGCCAGAAGGATCAGTACAGCAGAAGAGATTATACCGAAAGCCTGGGCGTAAAGAGCTCCATCAACTCCCCAGCCGGTTAATACAAGTAGAAGAGTTACTAACAGGATTACAGTGCTGTGGTAAAAGCTTTCAATAACTGTTTTGTACTTAACCTTTCTTAGACCTTTTAACAATGAGCTTAAAGAAGTATGCAAAGATCTGAAAGGAATAGCTACGGCGAAAATCCTGATAACTTTACCCATTTCTGGCTGGCTGAAAAAATTATACGCTAAGAAATCTGATGAAAAGAATAATAGGCTGCTTAAAACTATGGACCAAGGAATAACTGTTGACAAAGCAGCAACCATGGACGAAGGTATCTTCTCTTCTGTACCTGCTCCTAAATGGTGTGATACTCTTCTCTTAATCCCTGAGGAGAAACCAAGTTTTGTAAATCCGTGAGTAAGCCAAAAAACGGATAAACCCATAGTTACAAGTCCGTAGTCAAAAGGACCTAGGTAACGAGCTACAAAAATCCTGTAAAAGTAGGTTATCAATTTTGAAGCGAAAGAACCGATTATAATGATTGAAGCTCCTTTCGCAATAGTTGATAACTCTCCGCTTACTTTATCTGCCATAAAACTCTCCTTTTAAAATAAACTTGATTAGACGCATTTAATACTGTTTTTAACTTTCTTTATTCGATATAAGGTATTTTGTTTACTCTACCATTTTTTAACACCTTTGTCCATACTAAAGAGAAGTATGAAAACCGCTAATGAAACTAAAGGTGTAGCACCCCAGGAAAAATCGTATAATTGTTCTTTATCCTCCAAAGGAGGAGTATCAGGGTTTTCCCAAAAAGCTATCTGTCTACCATAGTTTCTAGTTGTAGAAACTCTTTCCCAACCATCTAAGCTGCTTAAAAGGTGTTCGGGCTGGTACTCGGCATTTTCATACATGTTTTCAAAAGTAATTACGTATTTAACACTGTATTCTTCGGCTTTTTCCATAAACTTAAGGGCGTTATTAAAGGAGAATAAGTCTATAGTTTCTTCTCCAGAATTACGTATCCAAGGCTCTTCTCTTGCTTGGTAGTACTCAGTATCTGTTGTTGGTATATCTGTCTTTAATGCTAGTTTACTAACACGTTGTTGATAACCAAGAGTTTGGAACCTGTAATCCTCTGAACCGTACTCTTTTAGGTAGCTTGAAACAAGTTCAGTTTCTCTCATCCTTGACGTATCGTCCTCAAAAAGACCTCTATAATGGTATCTTCTGTAGACTGAACAGTTATAAAGAAAGTTTATTCCTACAACAATCAGTACTACTACTAAAATAATTTTTTTAAGATCTTTAAACCTATCTGAAAAGGAATCAATAGCTATATGCACCGTAAAAAAAGTTAGTAAAAAGCTTGAGAGTAACCCAAACCTGTCGTAAGTTAACCAGTGCTCTAAAGGTCCTAAAACTATTTTTGGTAGAATAGTGGTTCTACCTAGAGATAAAATAAAGAAGAACAAAGAGATGATGTAAAGAGGAAGTCTTCTACCATCTTTTCCATTGAGAATAAGTAGAACAGGGAAAAATATCCCTATAAAGGCGAAAGTATAGGTTGAGTAAAACCATTTATGCCTCAGGTTGGAGTCCATACTTGTCAAACTATTTCTAGAGGGGTGAGGTATTTCGGTCTGAGGAGTAATGGATTCTTCAAACAGTGAGGTTATGAAAGGAGTTAATCCGACTAATAAAATAAAGAAAACAAGTCCTAAAGATACAGATAATCTAAATACTTTATCTAAAGTAAAATCAAAGTGTGACAAAGTTAACCCTACAAAAAACATACTGAAAACTAAGAAGGAAAAATGGTGTATAAAACCGGTCAGTGCGAATGAAAGAGCAAAAAGAATCCAATTGAACCACCTGTTATCTTTAAATGAGTATAATAAAAGTCTGGAGGCTAAGAAACCCATTCCAAATCCTGCTATAGTTGTATTCATCCCGTAAACTAATATTACCTTAAGTAAACCAGCGTTTACGAAAATAAGCAGATAAAAAATCCAGAAAAAATCTTCACTGTACTCAAAATACTCGAGCCCAAACTTCGATGCGTTGTAAGAAAGAAAAACCCATGAAAAAGCTGTTAAAATAATTCCACTTGTTTCCAGGCTAAATAAATTTGATGTTAGAGCTATTAACTGGTGGAAAAGAGGAGGATACTCGGCGACATTTAAACCCATTCCGGTTTGCCAGTCTACCATAGCAAAAACAGATTCTTTAGCATAATGTCTCGAGAAAACAAGGTGTTGAAACTTATCAAAATTATAGGAGCCCAACTCTAGTAATAAAACTCCTAATAGGAAAGAGGATAAAACTAG
>JALDAI010000008.1 GCA_022729285.1 Candidatus Nanoanaerosalina archaeon | reverse complement strand
TAACAACCGGACTATATTTTTCATATAACGCAGTATTTCAAGAAACAGAAGGGGAAGGAGATTTTGAAGAAGTACCAGGAGAAACCGATGATCAAGAACAGGCTGATAACGGAGTAGATGAAGTTGAGAACGGTGAAGAAGATCAAGAAGAGTATCCTGAAGATGATGAAGACTATGGAGGGCCTGAACAAGTGTATCAAACAGTAACATATGAAAACGAAGAGCCTTTTAGAGATCAAGAAATTAATCTGAATGGTGTCCAAACAGTTGACAATCATGTGGAAATAGCTGAAGATGGAACAGCTGGCTTTTTCCTTAGAGGTATAGGGATTTCACAGACTTATCATGGTGAAGAGCTTAGAGTAGAGATATCGAACTTTGATGAGGAAATCCATGATTCATATGTTGTGATTCGTGACTCAAACCTTCAACAAGGCGATGATTATGAGTACTTCGAAGATTGGAGATACAACCTTACAGGAGGGATCAATATAGTTGATATTTCAGAGATAGAAGGAAAAGCTAACTTTGAACTAGCTTTACAATTAATCAGGGATAATGAAGAAGTAGAGTCACCAAGACTTGAATCCTATGAAGTTGACATAAGGAGGTAGTTAGGTTTTTTTTCTCCCAACTCTTCTTCTTTTATTTTTAATAATATAGTTCGGTTAACTCGTTTTTAAACCTTAATCTTGGTTTCTTTAGGAAATATTCAAAGGATTCTTTTAAATTAAAACTATTGGATTTATTAATCATCGCAATAGGTTTAAACCGATAAAACAAGGAGTTATACATTTTTTTCTTTATAATATTAGTTTCTTTAACTGTTTTACCTTTTAATCTATAAGGTATACTAACATTAGCTGATTTTAGAATAGCTTCTTTTGATTTCTCTACATTTTCTTCTTCAATCACGATACCAAATTTCTCAGGGTTTCTATATACCTCCGTATCCTTAAACAGAGAAAAAATGTTTATACTGATATCAAATATATGTTTAAAGTTATCCCTAAGAAACTTTTTTGTTTCATTAAGAGAAGTATAATCCTCAGTAGGAAACCCAGCTATCAGATGATTATAACTTTTTATACCGTTTTCAGTAAGTTTTGAAATAAAATCAGACATTGTTTCCTTTTTAACAGGTTTTCTCATATCTCTCAAAATTTTAGTACTACCAGATTCTAATCCGGTCGCCAAAAACTTACACCCATTTTGTTTTAAAGTAGAGACATAGTTTTCATCAACATCAATAAACCCTGTCATACCACCCCAGTAAATGTTTAACTCACCTAATTTTTGTGAAAGTTCAAACAAATAATCCGGGTTACTCATTAGATTTGCATCAGCAAAATAGATTTTATCAGTTGAGTACTCTTCCTTTAAAAATTTTATATCTTCATAGACTTTTTCAAGCGATTTATAACTACACCCTAATTCGAAGTTACAAAAAACACAGTTGTTAGGACAGTCTTTACTTAGACGGTATATAGGGATAAAATCGTTTTTCAAAGAACTCTTCCTCGCTTCATCAACAAAGTATTTAGGATAAGTTGGAACAGATTCTTCTTCAATACTTACCTCAACCCTGTTTTTGATAATTATTTCGTCTTCATAACTGTAACAAAATCCTTCAACCTCTTTTAGATTATCTGAAGAAAGGTCTTTCGGTAGATCCACTCCTTCTATATCTCCGTTGAATATGAAATCAATATACGGAAGTTCAAGAGCTTTAAAATGGTTTTCATTCCCTTTTTTAGATAAATAAGGACCTCCAAGTACAATAGTAATGTCTTTATTTTTTTCTTTAAGGTATTTAGCTAAACAGTATACCGTCAACAGGTTGTAACTTGAACTTACTGAGAAAAAGTAAGTAGAATAACCGTTTAACCCATTCTTTTCTACAATCTTAGATAAGAACTGTTCTAAAAAAATATTTTTATCTGTTAAATAAGATAAACAGTTTTCTTTAGAAAAAACTTTTTCAAGATTATAACCAGGGCCGTATATAGACTTTTTGAAAAAAATGTTAAGATTTATTAGCCTAAAAGAAATATTTTGTTCGTTTAAATAAGTATTCAAAACACCTGTACCATGACTAAATAAACTATTTTTAGAAACAAAAGGCGTTTGAACAACACATAAATCCGACATAAAGGGCAAGGGGCGGGATTCGAACCCGCGTCACCGGAGCCACAGTCCAGCAGTATAAGCCACTAACCTACCCTCGCCATAAAAATTAACTGTAAATTATTATTTGGAAAAAAAGCTTAAATAAACCAACCCTTTATCCTAAGGTATATTTTAAAAGCTAAAGAAGGTAAGCAAAGAGTTAAAACTACTGTAAAAGAATTATTAACACATAATAAATGAACAGAAATATATTAACACAACTAAGAGACCACGAAGAAATAAAAGAAGTGTATGTTCATAGGTTCTTGTTTGTACTAGCATTTACACTAATATCAGTGTTTTTACCCATATATGTCTTCAACAAAACTAACTCATTAACCACAGTTATGGTTTTCTTCGCAGTTTACTCCGGTACAGGGCTTTTAACAAGTCTTCCTGTCGCAAAACTTGCTGCAACAGTAGGATACAAAAAAACAGCGTTAGTTTCATCACCTTTCACACTTGTTTTCTACAACTTGATGAGAACATTGGAATCATCCAACCCTATGATTTACCTTTTTGCTGTTATAGGAGGTATCAGCTTCAATATGTACTGGATAGGCATGAACGCCGAGATATCAAAATCCAGTAATAAAGAAGAAAGGAATAAAGAAACCGGAGCTATCTTTCTTATCCCTATACTTGCATCAATTGCCTCCCCATATATAGGAGGATGGATTTCAGAAGTTTATGGTTTTAACACACTGTTCCTAACCGTGATTATATTGATCGGAGCATCATTCATCCCATTCATTTTTTCATTTGAACACTTTGAGAAAAACGACTACACATTGAACAGTTTCTTTAAAAAGGAAAAAATAGTGGAGTTCAAAACATTTTTCCTACAAGGATTTACTTTTGCAGGATACTTTGAGCTTTGGCCATTATATGTAGGGTACCTTGTTTCAGGATCGATGGTATTAGGTATAGTAGGAAGCCTTAGAGAGATAGGAGGAGCTATAATAAGCGTTTATTTGGGTAAAAAAATGTTTAAAACAAACCGGTATAAATTCCTTAATAACGGCGTTATACTATATATTTTAACTGCTCTAGCCATTACATTTACTCAAACACCAATGATAGTGTTTATTATATCTTTCCTAAACGGAGTATCTATGAGAAACATAGAGATACCTATCTTCGCAGGAATCCTTGGTAAAGCTAAAGAAGGAGAAAGGCTAGGATACTTTGCTTTTAGAGAGTTCGCTATAGCAGGAGGAAGAGTCACATTATTCGTTATTTTAGCCATACTATTCCATTTACTAGACCCATTAGCCGGGTTTAGAACAGGATTTATTATAATATCAGTAGCTGTATTATGCCTTAGGTTCACCTCTAAAAAAGTAGAGTTAGAAAAGAATTAAACAAGCAAAAAATTACTGAAAAAATAAATAACAGATTTATTGTTCTTTATAAGATAATTAAAATAATTTACGAGGTTTTCTGGCATATTTACCTAACTTACCCTACCTATTTAGTCTAATAAGTAATGGAAAAAAGAATTAAAATAGGTATAACAGTGTTATACCTTGTTTGTTACTTTGACAGAAACTTATTATAAAACATTTCAGGAGGACAAAAACCAGTAAAAGAACTTTGTAAAAGGTTTAATCCAGCGAATAATGTTAAAAAATAGAAGTAATTGTGTATAAAGTATCCTGTAAGGGATCCTAAAGTTACTACTGTTCCTGCTAATCTTCTGACAAAATCTTTTTCTTCCATAATATAACACTCTGTGCTTAATTGTTACACTTTTTTGAACATTTAAGTATGTTACTAAGAGTTAAAGTAAGAAGAAAGGAAAAAAGAAGAAATGTTTTATCGAGGTTTAAGGATGATAAGATCCCCTTTATCTACTAAAAAGTCTTTTTCAGGCGATAACTCCCATTTTTTCCCTTCGTAATCGGATTTTTTCACTGCTAAAACTGATTCGTTATCTTTGACAAATTTTGACAAAACATCAGTTTTTTCAGCTTCTCTTCTAACTATAAAACCTCCAACTTCTTTTATTGCATCATGGAATACAGGATGTACATTCATTCCTCTTAAAACTACTTCTGAAATCTCTAAAGAAGCATCTGTAATAATTTCTAATGCAAAAGAAAGAGTTAATACACTTTTTAGACAGCGAGGGTTGTCAAAGGTATTTGCGTTTATCAAAACAAGTTCCTGGATCTTTGAAAGCATTGAGTCAATAGTTTCTTCTAAACGGACTACTTCTTCAGCAATAAACTCGTCATTGGATATAACAGCGTTAAATGAGAGTTCTAAGGATAGTTCGCAGAGACCTTTCATCCTTATTAGTAGATCAATTAATTCTTCAAATTCTTTGGATGTATCTTTTTTCTCAGGAGCCACTGTTTCAGAAATATACTCATTTAATTCTGTTTGACTACCTTTAACAACGATAACATCATTTTCTAAAACTTTTTTGAACACCGGGTTAACAACCCATTCTCCGTTTCGTTGTACAGTTAAAATTTCTACATCTTCGCCAAATATATCTCCTAAATACTTATTTTCAAAGCCGTGTTTATCTGCTTTAATTGATATAATATGTTGTAGACCGGTTGAAACAACATCTCTTATCACCAAAGGTATTTCTTCTCCTTCTAAAACTGATTTAGCTATATCTCCTGCACCATCACCAATATCCTCAATAGCTCCTAAAACCGCCATTATGGGCGATATGTTTTCAGCATCTTTCACGTTTCTTACGGATAACATCGTGCTCATTCTTGCATCGTATTCAAGTCGGTCGATTTTTTCTTCTAACTCTAATACTTCTCCTGCTAAAACTTTGTCATTGTTGAAGAAAGAAGTATAGGCAAGATCAACCATTAGTTCTGAAACTTTTTTCATTTCTACAAAAACTTCTTTAACGCTCTTCTGTTCAAATCTTACATCCTGGAAGTCCATGTAAAAATTTTAATTTTGGTCAATAAAAAACTTTTAACCTAAACATTGTTTTTCTAGAAGTTAACGTTTAAATTATTAGGATTACAAGCCCAGCAAAGATAATTACGCTGAAAATATCTGCAAAGTTTGTTATTATAGGTATCGCTATATCATCCGGGTTTATGTTTTTTAGATAGGAGATATTCACTATAAATACGGATAAAAGACTAACAAAGACGACTAAAATTACTGTTGTAGCAGCAGATATCTTTAAAATAGTTATAAAAGGTGTTTTATAACCTACTATCACGCTAAAAAGATACGTGAAACCGGATAACGATACTGAAAGAACTAATGATAGGAGTAGTACTCCTCCAAAGTCTTCTAAAAACTTTTCATCATAAAACGTTTTAGCAGATGAAGCTCCTAAGTGGAGTCTAGTAGAAATTCTTGAAGAGATAACTGATCCAAAATTCCCGGCTAAATCTTTTAGAGGAGGTACTAATACAAGTAGAGCAGGGTTAGCGACAAATTTTTTCTTTAAATCTTCTAGGACAAATCCTGTAACAAGTTCTAACAGTGTAAGGATTACTAGAAGAGGTAGGACACTGTAAATCATCCTCTTTATGGACCAATCAGCTCCAACTTCCTTAAAATCGTTTAAAAAATTTTTTTCATATTCCAAAAAACCACCTAACTGCTAAAATAGTTATAAATAATGCAATAGTTCCTATAAAGTCTCCAATAGAGGTTATAACAGGTCCGTTTATTATATCAGGATCTATCCCTAATCTATACCCTACAAAAAGGAATGTTACAAGTAATGCGGTTAGAGCTACTCCGGCTGTAAAGCCTGCGACAACAAGTACTGTGAAATAAGGTATCATCGGCGGAGTAGTTCTTCCTAAAACAAATAATATAGAGTAACCCGATACTCCGATAAAGAGAGATATTAAAACCCCGTTAACCATTGCTGCGATAATCGCGTTAACAAGTTTTTCGTTATAACTTGTATCCGGTTTAATAACTCCTTGGTGGAGAGCTGTGGATATCCTTGCTCCTAAAACCCCGTAAACATTACCTCTCATAGCTAAAAACGCTGGGACTATTAGAAGAAGACCTGGAAAAGCTTCAATACTCTCCACCATACCTTCTCCACCTAAAACAGTTCCTGCTAAAAAAGCTGCGAAAAGGCTTAGAAACATTATAAGGAAGGACTGTTTGAAAAAGAGCAAGGATTTTTTCAGATAAGACATAAAGTAATTTTGCTAAGTCTTGTATAATAAATTAATTCGAAAAATCTAACCATACACTCCTTTAAACAGTTTAAAACTTATAACAGAAATTATTTTATAAATGTTTATAAATTAGGGAAACTTTTATATACTACTACTAACTATTTTATTATCCTTTCCAACAGTTTTTTGGAAAGATGTAAGGGGAGGGTTTAACAGGTAATCAGCCGACTACAGTTTTGCAGTACAGAAGTTCTTTTTAACAACTTTTTACTAAAAAACCTTTTCCAAAAAGATATTTTTTTGTGGGGGAAAAGAATGAAAGAAGAAGTTGTTTTAGTTGATGGAGTACCAAGGTATAAATTGAAGGACTGTAAACTTTACGGATACAACAACGGCGTTTTAAAAAATCTTTCAAGCTTTAACAAGAACGATCCGCCGCTAAATAAGGGTATGGTTTTTGAAAACTCTAAGAAAGACTTTTTGAAAAAATTCATAGACCTTGTGTTAAGGAATGAAAACTATATGCAGATAGTTGATACAGAGGACCAGGGTAGCGGTGAAAATCTTATAGAGCTAAAAACAAAGAGTACTTACTACAAACTTGTTCAGAGAAACAGAGGGGACACTGAACAGTTTCGGGAAGAGTTTGAAAAACTTCTTGGAGAGGTTGAAGACTTTATGAGAGCTCACTCACATCTATGGAAGAGAGGTGAAGAACTACTGTTTGACATGCTTCCCGATACAGATTACTTACAAAAACTTCTTGACACTAACAGCAAAGTGTTTCTGAAAGATAGAGAGAGGAGAGATATGGCAAGACTTCTTTACACGGTTTTGGAGGAGAAGATTAGTAAGGGTTACATGGTTACGTCTAACTTAGTTAGTAACATGTTACCTAAAAAACCTATCAAGAAGGATACAGGTATTGAAACTGTTAGAGAAGACTCTAAATTTGTAGAGACCAGGGAGGCTAGGACTTAATTGGGGAAGGATTAGGTGATTGCCCTAATATTTCTGAAGTTGAAAGTGTGGAAGAACTGAGATAGAATGGGTTATTATAGATTTAAAGAAAGATTAAAATGGACTCGCGGGGATTTGAACCCCGGGCCTCTTCCATGCCAAGGAAGCGTTCTGCCAAGCTGAACTACGAGCCCACTTCAACTTGTTTAGAATTAGCTTCCAAAGCTTTTAACTTTTTTAGTAGATAGTCGGCTAGTATCCGAAACCGGCACCGTACTTTTCCTTTATTCCTTCAAGATCCATGTAGCTTCCAGGTACTTGTACTTCCTGGCCCACTTCTAAGACACAGTCTTTTGTCAAGTCAGGATTTTCTTCTAAAAGATCTTCTAAAGTAGTGTTGTGGCTTTTAGCAATACCGTAAAGACTGTCTCCAGGTTCAATACTATAGGTACTGCTTACCTCTACTTCTTCTTTTTCATTGATGTAGTCGTCGAAAAGCTCCATTGATGTAACAACTTTCTGTACATAGTTCGTACCTGTTAAACCGTAGCCTTCAGAGAAAAACCTGTTCCTAACGTTTTCATCCTCGATTAAATCAAAAAGACTGATCCCGTACTCTTCAACTACTTCGCTGTTTACACGTCCTCCGGAAATGTTTTCACCGTAATTTTCTTCTATATACGTTGAAACCATGTTTCCTATCCTTGTTTCTCCCTGGTGGTATCCTAAAATTGTTAGATCCCACTGACCAAACCTTTCTTTCATATCAGCAAGGTAAGATATCCCGGCTTCAGCTGATTTAACAGGGTTAGATCTTTCGTCAAATGTTGGGGTAACAGTCATTCCGTAATGCCTTGCTAAGTTACTGCTTAACTGGAAAATACCTCTGTTACCGGCGTAAGATACGTTGTCTAAACCTCCGCCTGCCTCAATCATCATGATTCCTAGAGTAATCGGTAGAGGAACGTCTTTTTCCTCAGCTATACTATCTATTTCATCAAAATACTGTAAAGCGATGTCAAAAGTTTTACGAGGCCCTCCATTCTCTTCAAGAACATCTCTGTAATGGTTCACTGATGAAAACAGAGCGTTTATTTCCTCGAACTCCATGTGGTCGAATAACTGGTTGTACCTTTTTGTAAAGTTTTCAACGGATATAACAGTGTTATACTCAGTGTGTTCTCTTAAAACAAAATCAGAGCTATAACTCCATCTATCTTCGAATCCGTACTCTTCAACAACTTCTGCTTGTACTTTTGGTGTGAGATCCGGGACTTGTAGATCTTCTGTCCAGTTTTCTGAAATTGTAATTCCTAAACCTGCAAATAATCCGGCCATAGTTACTATACTCGCTGTCTTACTCCTTAGTTTCTCCATCCATGTGGTCTCCGTGCTCCTGTACTCTTTCATTTTTATCACTAAATAATACTAACACCTTAACTATATAAAGATATGTATGGTCTACCTCATATTTAATAAGAAGGTTATAACTCGTCTTTAGGATCTTCAGCAGGCGGTGTTCTAACAACTACTAGCTCCATATCACCTTCAACTGTATGTGGCTTTTTCTTAGCATAAAACGCATCTCCTTCCTCAACCTCGGTAATTTCAATATCTTTCTTGATAATACCGTTACCTTCTAAAACATAATAGCCGATCTCTGCGACAGATGTATTCTCATGAGTTCCACTTACGCTTAACAAACTTATGGAGAAAGGGATGTCTTTAGATAAAAAATGTTTCACCACAGAAGTGTTGTCAAGTTCGAAGGTTTCAGTGTCCCTTTGTCTAACTCTCACTTAGATCAACCTCTTCAAAACTTTCAACTCCGTCTTCCCCGAACTCAACTGAAAAACATTTTTTGGACTCAGGTATCGAACAGTTGAAAACATCGGTGTTCATCAATGAGTAATGACCAAAAGCCTCATGGATATGTCCACAGAACCAAGCAGCAGGTTTAAGTTTCAAAATAAGTTTTCTGAAGCCATCAAGCCCTGCTCTAACACCTGTAACGGCTCGGTCACCCAGCCTTTTAGGAGGGTAATGGCTTACGAAGAACAATTTATTGTTGTCATGGCCTTCGGCCCAATCCCTAATATCTTTTTTAAAATCATCCGGGAAAACTGATCCTATAACACAGATTTTATAGTCGTCGTAAGTAATTTTCATATAATTGAAAAGTGAGTCGTAATCATCGTTTTTAGGGGGTTTAAAATTGAAGTCCCAGTTACCTGTTGATGCTATAACTGTCGGCTCTAATGAATCAACTATTTTCTTATACCTTTCAGGCGACTCAAAATCTCCTGGTAGAACTACTAGGTCGTATTCACCATTGTTAGCTTCTTTTAAAAAATTTTGTAGTAACTCGTTACTTCCGTGGAAATCTGATGCCGCTAATACCTTCATAAACTTGAAACCTCTAAAAATACTTGTTTTTCAAACTTTTTTAATCTAACAAGTGTTGGAAAAACCGTTAAAACTTTAACAGTTTAAACAGTAAGTGTTGTAGTAAGACAACAAGTTTGCGGGGGTAGCCAAGTGGTCAAAGGCGAAGGACTCAAGATCCTTTCTCGTAGGAGTTCGCAGGTTCGAATCCTGCCCTCCGCATATTAAAAATCTAAAAAACCTATTCTTCATCTAATACTTCTATTATTTCTCTAAGCTTTTTTCTGACTTGTAAGACCTTTTCTTTTTCTAAATCTTTGTTCAATATAAGTGTAAAAACATCGAAAAGCTCCGGGAACTCAACTTTGTCAAAATCCTTTTTTCTTTCCTCTATCTCTTGGTTGATTAACTCGTTCTCCTTCAAACCAAAAAGTGTATAGTAAACTTGTAAGACTTTTTTCAAAGTATCCAAAAACTCGTTTTTGTTGTCAACAATTTTTGTGACAGCTTCTTTACCTTTTTTCGTGAGGCGGTATTTTTTCTTTCTACCTTCTTTTTCAACATCAACAAACTTTTTTTCCCTGAACTCTTCCAATATAGGGTAAACAGAGCCATAAGATGGTTTTGAACCGGTAGTAAAGTCTATCTTCTCAACAATTTCTGTTCCCGTAATCCCGTTACTCTGGTCGAGAAGCTTAAGAATCAAAAGTCTGAGGTATCCTTTAACCTCCATCAATCATCACCTTCCTTGTTTGTAAATAACAAAATTGTTGGGATAACAGTTATAGACGCTACAAAACAGGAGAAAACTCCTATTGACATCATTGTTCCAAGGTCTATAAGGAAGTCCAGCTGTCCGAACCTAAATGCTTGGAAACCAATAAGTAGACTAACTGTGGTGATACTCATTGGAAAAATCACATTAGATAAAGCTTCTCTCATCGCATTATCTCTTTTTCTATCCCTAAGCTCTTGTTTAAACCTGTTTGTTATTTGAATGCCAAAGTCGTCGCCTATAGCCATAATCATGGTAAGAGCTCCACTCATCTCGCTTCCAATAGGCATACCCAGCATTGATAGAGTTCCTAAGGTGACTATTTCACCGAATAAAATGGTTAAGAATACTGTTATCCCGTATTTGAAGGATAGGAAAAAAGTTGTTAGTAACACAATTAGTATAAAAGCTGATAACATGGTGGTACGTGCAAGAGTTTCATCTGTTTCGTCCTGAAGCTCATCAACCATAAAAGCATCTCCTGATCCAAGTGTTTCAACACCTGAAGGATTATCAACAATATCAAAGATGTTTTGTAAATCTTCAACAAGTTCAAACTGTTCATCTCTTGTCATCTCATTTACACTAATACGCAAAACCGTTACGCTGTAATCATCTGAAAACATGTTTTCCATATTTATCCCGCCATAACCAATAGGTTCAAACATTCCACCGGATCTGTATATCTCCTGGTACCCAATTATGTCGCCGAGACCAACATTAATCTCCGAAATACTGTTTCTTAAGGTTGTTATACCAGTTTCCACCTCTTTAAGACCATTAGTAATTTCTTCGGTTGCGGTTTCGCTCCTTTTAAGTACTTGACTGATACCGTTGAGAGCAACTTCAATCTCATTTAAAAGATCGTTTATGTCTTCAAGAGCCTCTCCAAGTTCTTCAATTCCTTGATCTATTTCAGAAAGAGCATGAAGCATTTTATCAATACCATCAGCGCTTTGTTCAAGATTATATGACATTGTTGTTAATTCGGCTGAGGCTTCCGTAAGATCTTCGCTAAGATTACCTTCTAAGTCGTTTAACTCATTAATTACATGTTCTTCTGTTGAAATATCAGAAATTTCTCCTATCCAGGCACCATAATTCTCGCTGATACCTGTTATATTTGTACTAGTATCCTCTAGTCCTCCTGAAATACCATATAGATTTGTCTGTAACTCTTTTAACCCGTTTTCTACTTCTTCTATACCACTTTGTAGTTCTGATACATCTCCGTCAACATCAACGTCAGATACCGTAGTTTCAAGTGATTCAACATTTCTTCTAATCTCTTCAAGACCATCTCCATGCTCTTCAAGACCTGAAATAGAATCAGAAACTCCTTTTTCTAAATCGCTCATACCTTCTTCAACTTCTTCTAAACCCTCTTGAGACTCTTTTAAGGCCTCAGTAGGATTAAACGGTTCAGGCTGTTTGCTAACTTCTTTTTCTTCTAAAAACCGCACAACTTCCATTCTAGACCCTGGTATCCTATCTTCCTCTTCATAAACTGTATCAGTAACAGAATCAACTGAATCCACGTTTTCAAGACTCTCTATCTCTTGGCCTAATGTTCTAAGATAACTTAAAAGTTCTGGATCCCTGACATCCCTAATACCTCCTTTCTGATCATAATCAAGACGTACAACAATGTTTACAGAACTCCCGGAAGTACCGAACTCATCTGCAATAAAATCATTTGCATTAATTGCTTCAACATGGTCAGGTACAGCGTCTTCATGGTCTGTAGGAGAGCTTTCGATATCTAATGCTATAATACCCATTGAGGCTATAAAGATAATTGAAATAACAAAAACAGGTGTTTTGTTTTCAACTATGAAATTAGCATACCTTTCAAGGAGTTTAAACATGGAAATCACCTCCTGAAATCTTTATTGTAAAAAATTCGATAAAATAAATTAATAGAGGTGCTATAAATAGTACAGAAAGTAGGCTGTTCATAATTCCTACCGCTAATGTTATACCAAGATCCTGTATCATAGGAAAAGTAGCAATAAGAAGGGTTAGGAAACCAGCTGTTGCTGTTGTTGCTGAACCTGTTATAGAAGCTCCTACAAAAGGTACTGAATTTTTAACTGCCTCCGCTACACTTTTACTTGTTGGTTTTTCCGGTTTTTCCTCAGTATACCTTTCAACTAAAAATGCTCCGTACTCAACGCCCATACCAAGTAGCATCGCACCGATAAAAACCGTGGCTATAGTAATTTCTATACCGATTATAGTGATTATTCCAACAGTCCAGGATAAACCGAATAAAAGAGGTAGAAATATTGGTAAGGCCCATTTTAACGATCTTTTTAGAATAGCTATGAAAATAAAGATTAAAACTGCGGCTAACCCAGTTGTAAACAAAAGATCTTCCTGTAAAAACTGGAAAAGCTCAACTCTTATCGGTGCGTTACCTGTTACAGTACCTTTTAGATTTGAAGGTCCTGAAACATAATCTATATGTTCTTCTATGTCATCTGTAAAACTTTCAATACTTGATTCATCATTAGGAACGTTTGCAGATATCTCAATTAATGTTGCGGTATACTGTCTGTTGAAAAAACCTTCTATACCTTCTACCTCCGATAATATATTCTTTACTCCTTCTTTATTATCAGGTATATCACCGTCTCCAAAAACCTGTGCAACAGATTTAACTTCTTCAATTACTGGTTCGTCTTCAAGCCGGGAGTGTAAAAAGTAAACAGTTTCAACAACTTCATTATTTCGTATATCTCTTGGCTTTCCCTCTTCTGAAAGATCTAGTTCATACAGTACAAGAAGTCTATCAGACCCTCCGACATCTTCGTAAAGTATATCCATAGCTTCCATTGAATCGATATCATCCGGAAGCTGTTCCATCATATCTGATGAAAACTCTATGTTCGTAGCGAAGGATCCAAGCACTACTGTTAAAATTAATAAAAAAATAAAAAATGCCACCGGCTTCTCCATCTGTAAGTCGTTGAACTTACGTATCTGTTTTTCTATGAACTCCAACTAAAACCACCTAAAAAAATTATTGTCCACCATCATTTTCTTGTTTTTCAGAAAAGCCAAACCAGTAAACTAGGAATATTACACCTATCAGCGGTAAGATATAAAGAAGGAGTTCATTAATCATTATTCTTCTTTCTTCTTCAACCGATATTCTAACAGATTCTGAATCGATTTTAACATCGTTTCCATCAACATACCTGATCTCTAAGTCAAGAATGTAATCTTTGATATCAGCATCTTCCTCCACATCGAACTTGAAGACTGCTTCTCCTGTTTCATTTGAATCAAGGTTTCCTACATAGTCATAGTTTTCTTCAAAATCAATATCTTGGTCTGAATCAGTAAACATACGAGCTGATACAGATTCAGCGTCATCTCCATGGTTTTTCACTTTGAAACGTAGCTCAACATCTTCATCGCCCTGACCTAAGTTTTCCGGTGTTACACCGATATCTCTTACTTCAAAATTAGGTGTTGGTCTAACATCAAGATCTATTTCATAATCTTCTACAACATCATTATTGTTAGAGTGGTACTCTACAGTAAGGTTTGCTTTATGTAAACCTGAATCCACACCTTCATCAACGTCCAAATAAAAAACAGCTGTTTTTGCATCTCCCTCCTCTATTCTACCAACAGAATCCTGTAAGGAGTAACTCTGACTTTGTTCAAAACCATCGGGAACTTCAAGATAAGCGTTTACACTGTTAGCATTTGTACCGCCGTTGTTTTCTAAAGTTACTTCAAGTTTCAAATCATTGGTATCAGCTTTCATATCAAAAGGTTCAGTTCGCATACTACCAACATTTAAGTTGACTCCCTCATCAACATTTACAGCCATATCCTGGTAAATCCAACCTAAATCGCCTTTTTCATCCTTACACCTAATTCTTAAAGTATTCCAACCGTCAACAGCATCTTGTTCAACTCTTATACGGTACTGTAGCCTAATCTGATCTCTTGGCGGTAAAATTCCTATATTTCTACTTCTTGATTCTTCCCCTAACAGGTTTGAGTATGGCTGGTTGTCATCTAAAGAAAACGGATAATCAGTTATAAGTTCACAAGTCACGTTTTCAGCATACTTCTCTGTTGCTAAATTCTCAACTTTTATCCAGATATCAAAATAACCTCCTGCTTCAGCAGGAGTTGGTTCATACTTCATATTCTCCATTGATAGATGAACATCAGAAGAAGAGGAAATTCCCGTAGTTGTGATTATTAATAATACTGATAACAGAAAAACATACTTTTTTGTTGACATTTAATTCACCCTAAATTACTAATTTTCCTAATAATATTAAAAATATATCGGAACCGATAAATGGAGTTGGTAAAAATTAAGCCAATTTTAAAGGAATAAGATCAAAGTTAGTTATTAATCGAAAAACCAAAACATTTATATTCTAGTAATGTTATTACTATATAGTAATGACTTCTTATGATAGACCAGAAAAAGGAAAAGGAGCATGGGAAAGGTTCAAAGGTAAGGCTAAGAAAGCTGTAGCCATAGGAATGATAGTAGGCGCTTCATTAGGAGTTTATGAAGGAGTTAGTAACCATGATAAACAGTGGAAGTTTGAGTACTTGAACGAAGTTACTCCTTCAGTACATGAAGTTCTTGAAGAGCATGTATATGAAAGAGAAGAAGTTTATGATGAAAGTACAGAAGTTTCAGAAGTTGAACAGTATGAGAAAGAGTATACTATTATTGACTCATTTGTCGGCGAGGATAATACGGATCAAAAAAATAGGTTAGAGGAACAGATTGAAGGAGTTTATGGTGCTGTGAAAAATAATACAGGAGTACAAAAATCTATAAAAGGAGTTATCAGAGATTATGGGATAATTGAAGATGTTTCAGAGAATGAAGCGGAGGAAAAGGCTTTGGTAGGAGTAAGGATGATTGAGTCTTCTGGAAGAATCAATGCGGTTTCGCATACAGGTAATGCTGGTCCTTACCAGTTTGGAGAATGGATAGGTAAAGAGTATGGTTTAGAGATAAAAGATGACGTAGATGAAAGGTACGATATTAGGAAGTCGACAGAAGCTGCAGCAGAGTACCTTAGAGACATGAAGGAAAGGTACGGGAGATGGGACTTAGCAGTGTTGTCATACCATCAGGGAGAGAGTAATGTCAATAGGATAGTTTCAGATTATTTGGAGGAGAACAAAGGAGTCAGTATCAGTAATGGCCAGGTAAGATCGGATGTGTTAGAAGATTATGATGTCTCTGTTTCGGATATTTCAGACGATGAAGAAGTTCTAAGTAGACATATGAACCTTGAATACGCTTTAACCGGTAGGAATTATTTCCAAAAAGTTTTAGCAGGGGTCAAGGTTTTTGAAAATTTTATACAGGAAAATGATTCTGTCAGAGTTACGAACCTTGATACATACAGTGTGGAGAGCGGGGATACTATGTTAGGTATAGTTAACAAGTTCAACTCGGATATCGATGAGACGAAGTATTTTAACTCAAATATTACTGAGCACTCCACAATTTACCCGGGAATGGATATACTCGTTCCTAACGGTGAGAGAGAAGTCTGTCTAAGAAATCTTGGAGAAAAGTTCGGCATTTAAAAACCTTTATATAGTTTTGTGACCATATGGTAACGATGACTATGAAAAGAGAAAGTATGGAAAGGTACGCGATTAGAAGGAAGTGGAAGAAAGAAGGCCATCCGGCAGTAGGACATTATCTAAAGAGATTTTACGACAAAGAGGAAAGTCTAGAAGTTATAGACAACATCGAAACACAGATCGATCAGGTAGCTGAGGAGTACGGAAGAGATCTTGAGAAAGAAGTTCCTTTAAAGGAGCACGAGTTCACAGAACACGGCTACCCTTCTAACCTCGAACTTAACAAGTTAAACGCACTTTTGAAATACGATTCTGAAGAGCTTACGATCACTGCAAAGTTCGACCACAAAGAGGAAGAGGAACAGTTCAGGTTCGGTAGAAGGTATCTTATGAACTCTGTAACAGGGAGGAACAAGATAGAAGTCCAGATGAAGGCGGATACTTCCGAAGTTTCTGACGAAGAGTTTGAGGCGTACGATGAAGCTTTACAAGAGCTAGGGTTTAAGTAATAAAGTGCTTAAACCTATTTTATTTTTTTATAAAAGTTACAAGAAGTTTCTTAAAACAGTTTTTACAACTTTTTAACCAATGACCGGTTTGAAGGAATTGGAAGACTACCGAGAAATCGTCGGTGAAGAACGAGTTAAAAGGATAAGGAAAAAAGCAGAGCCTTTGAAAGATAAACATATTGTAAACATTAATTCAACAAGTAACGGAGGTGGAGTAGCAGGACTTCTAAACTCTATTGTACCCTTGATGAATAGTTTAGGTATAGATACCGGTTGGAGGATACATAAAGGCTCTGAAGGATTTTTTAAAGTAACTAAGTCTTTCCACAACGCCTTACAGGGCGAAGAAATAGATTTTACAGATGCTGATAAAAAGGTATACGGTGAATGGACTAAGTTTAACAGTAGAATAGACCATTTAAACGACCATGACCTAGTAGTGGTACACGATCCTCAGCCTCTTAAAAGAGTAGAATCGAAAACTGAGGACCAGCCATGGATCTGGAGATGCCATATAGATATGGAAACCCCCTATAAACCTGTCTTAAACTACCTTAAACGGTTTATCAACAGGTATGACGGAGTGGTTACCACTTCAAAGCTGGATAATATAAGGCCTAAACAAGAGATAATACCTCCTTCGATAGACCCTTTTAACTCGATTAACCGACCTATGCTGCCTAAAGAAGTCGATAAAAAGCTTAATGAAGCCGGGATACCTACTGATAAACCCATTATATCTCAGGTAGGTCGTTTTGATAAGTGGAAAGATCCTTTAGGAGTTATCAGTGTTTGGAGGGAAGTTAGAAAAGAAGTTGACTGTAGTTTAGTTCTTTTAGGTAACATTGCTTCAGATGATCCTGAAGGACCAAAAATGTTTGAAAAAGTGAAAAAAGAAGCTGAAAAGTATGATGATCTAACAGTTATAGCGGAATCTGATAGTTCTCTTGTAAATGCTTTACAGAGGAAATCGGACGTAGTCTTACAGAAATCAATTAAGGAAGGATTTGCCTTAACGGTTTCGGAAGCATTGTGGAAAGAAACTCCGGTAATCGGTACAAAAGTGGGCGGGATACCTCTCCAAATACAGGACGGATACAACGGCTACTTAGCAGAATCAGATAAAGAAGTTGTTCTGAAATGTATTAAACTT
>JALDAI010000053.1 GCA_022729285.1 Candidatus Nanoanaerosalina archaeon | reverse complement strand
GATGTTGAGGAGCACAGTGACAGCCTTTATGTTGTGACTGATGGCGGGAGGTTTGTAAAAATCTCGCCTAACAACACTAGTTAATTATTGTAGGCGTCGTAGATGTTGTAAATATACAGCACCGGATTTACCTGATGCAGTTCCTGAAGTAGCAGAAGCAGATGAAGCAACGGGTGCTGCTTTCGCTGAAATTGATGTGAACCCTGGTCAAGTAGCTAATGTAGAAATACCTGAAACAGGTGAGACCGCCGGGAGAAGCTCCGTTGTAGAGTCTATTTCCCTAACTTCAGCGTCTACTCAGACATTAACTGTTAATGTCCGGCCATTAGAAAGAGGTGATACAGATGTGGACACTACACCTAACCAGTTAAGCTTTGAAGAGATAGAGGTTGAAGGAGAAATTGAGGAAGGAGTTATCGAGTTCATGGTACAGAAAGATACTTTAGAACAGCTCGGAGCAAACCCAACAGAAGTCAATAAACAGAGGTACAACCCTGTTGAAGATGAATGGGAAGTACTTGAAACCTCCATTACAGGAGAGGTGGAAGAAGATTACATATTTGAAGCCGAGGTACCTGAGTTCTCATTATTTGCTACAGCGGTTGGTACTGAGGTTGAAGAACCTGAACCGGATATTCAGGTAACCGGTTTAGAAGTGGATCCAAGCGATTCAGAACCGCCTACAGATGTTGAAATAACCATTGAAGTCGAGAACATTGGAGAAGTCACCGGAGAAAAGAATTTGGATACAGTAGTTGACGTGGATGGAAACGTTTATGAGGTTTTCACAGATACTCTGGAAGTTGAAGCGGAAGAAACAAAAACTCACGTCTTGGACACCACAATTACAACTGAAGGAACATACACGGTTTCTTTAGAGGATGAACAGGAAACTTTTGAACTAGCAACGGTTGAAGACACTGCTGAAGATGTCCAGGTAGAAGATCCAGGGCCTGCTGGATTTATAGTAGAGAACCCTACGCCTTTCGGCATAATCATAGCTTCAGTAGTAGCTCTTATAGGGATCATAATCTACCAGGTAAGAAAAGAATAGGGTGTCTTTAAACCGGTTAAAATCGGTTTTCACGTCCTCTAGTAGTTTTTTAGGGACGTGTCCCAACATTTTTTCTTTTTTCCAAACGAGAAGAAACTTGTTTAACATTATCTTCATAAACAATTTTATGGGGGGAGTAGAAAGATACTTTAAAAAAGTGGAGAAAGCCCTAAAGGATGCTATATCTGAAGACCACACACCGCGTGAAACGGCTTTTAGCGCAGCTTTTTCAGCGTTTGTAGCTTTACTACCTACTTTTGGTTTCGGCATACTATTCTTCCTTGTTTTATTCAAGTTTTTCAAACGTCTAAACAAGGTTGCTGTTATAGGAGCGGCTCTAGTATTCAACCCTTTCGTACTTTACACTTTTTACGCGCTAAGCTACACTCTTGGAAGGTTGATAGTTAGATCCCCTCCTCTGGAAGAAACTTTTGAACAAGCTCTAAGGACTAGAGCTTTCGAAGCTATCAGAACTTTCATGACCGGAAATATAATAATAGCCGTAACTGTTTCGCTTATAGTGTACTTTTTAGTTCTTAAAGCAGCTACTATTTCTGAATAAAAAAAATAGATTTTAAGATGAGAAAAAAGCCCCGACCGGGATTTGAACCCGGGGCCTGCCGATATCTTGGATCTCTCCTAATTTTATATCATCGCTCAAAAAGGCTTTCCGCCTTTCTGAACTCATCATATCAACAGATATGTTGTCTTTTCGTACAAGTCGGCCGCTATACCAGACTAAGCCATCGGGGCACCAACTAAAAACTTGTTGGTATGGGTCGGGGAGGATTCGAACCTCCGATATTCGCCTTGTAAGGGCGACGTCATAACCAGACTAGACCACCGACCCTGGTCGAAGTTCCACCAACTTTTATCGGCAACAAACCTTTATTCGGAAAAAAAGTTTTTAAATCATACTATTGTTGTTTAAAACCATCTTTCTAACTTTTCAAAAAACATCAGTAGACTTAAAAAGCGTTACGCGAAATTTTGGAAACATGTTTGTAAAAGTAGAAACTTCTTCGGACAAGAAAGACCTTGTTGAAGAAAGAGTGGTTGAGAAGTTAGAGTACGCAGGTATAAACGAGTACAAGTTTTCAAACAGTTTGGAGCTTGAAGTGGAGAAAGAAGAGGTTCCGGAAGTTATCAGAACGCTTTCATTTCTTTCAGGAGTAGATTCGTTGACTCCTTTTGAAAAGTCGGGCGGAGAACCTGGTGAAGTGGTTGAAAAAATCTTAGAGATGTTTCCGTCTAAGGAAGGTTTTAAGGTGAACAGTTTAGGATACAACGAATCCAAAGAAGTTGAAGAAGGTCTGGAAGAAGGCGAGTTCGAAGTGTTTCTGGAACAAGGAGAAGACTGTGTAAAAGTGTTTTCAGAGTCTTTTGAGGGAGTTGGCGGACTTCCTGTTGAGAAAGAAAAAACTGTTGTCTTAAAGCTTGAAGACAGGTTCGACGCTGTTGCAGGAGTTCTTTTAACACTTGACGGATACAATGTGCAGCCGGTTTATACCGGAAACGATGTTAACAAGGTCGAAGAAGGAGTTTTGATGTTGAAAGAGTACAATCCTGTGATTAAACTCATCTTCCTCAAAAAAGCTGATTTAAAAGAGGCTTTAGAGTCTTCTAGAAAGGTTGTTAAAACTGATTTAGTAGGTTTCGGAAGCGTTGATTCTAAAAGCCTTTTTGAAGAGTGTTCTTTCGATATAATCAATCCTATATATAATATGGGTGAGGAAGAAGTTCTTGAACTGTATACAGAGTACCGTAGACTTCCTCTGGACAGTTGAAACCTGTTAAAAAATTGTTTTAAAACGGTTTGTTGGGGTAATTTTTTATTCAACCCCTGTCAATTTTTCTGTATGGAAGATATAGATTACGATAAAATCGAGTACGCAACTAACCGTGAGCTTCCTAACGATGATGGGGAGATGACCGGTTACATTAAGATGTTTTCTTATGACAATGTAAACTTTAAGTACAAAATGGAGTGTCCTTACTGTGGTGCTGAAACAGAAGGTGAGAAGGAGATGCCTAACAGACCTTACTACATCAAGTGTTCTGAATGCGAGACATCTTCTCTAGTAAGAAAGCTTAAGGGCTCCGGTAGCAAGGTTAAAACACCTTAGCAACCCTTTTTTTATTTTTCTTCGACTTCCGAGTAATCAACCGTTTTGTCGGCTATGCTTTCCAGTTTACTAATAACTTCTTCGTCTAACTGAGTTTTCATAGCTAAGATAATGAATGTAGCGTTTCTCTTGGAAGCTTTTTCACTCATTTCTTTGATAAAGTTACCTATAGGTTTTAAGCTCCCGTATAAGAGGTAACAAGTGAAAGAGTCTATTATTACGAACTCGTCAGAATCAGATATCTCGTAAAACTTGGAGAAAGCAAGGTTTATGTCGTTGAAAGCTGTAGGGTTCTGTATAAGCTCTACTTTTTCGCTTTTTTCTCCACAGTTCCTTCTTTTAGAAACTACGTCGATAAAATACAGATCTTCTGCGTCAGCTCCGATGTATTCAAGATCTTCTAAAACTTCTTTATACCCTCTGTCAGCTGTGAAATAAATTCCTTCCTTCTCTGTCTCCAACATTTTTTGTGTTACACGGTTAGCGATTTTTCTGAAATTGTTGTAGTCAACTAAAACCAGGAAAACTTTACCTTGCTCAAAACCTGATTTTATAGGGTTAAAATCCATGTATAACTTTAAAAGAGGAGAAGTTTAAAAACTTTGTTTAGGAAGAGAGTTATGATGGAGTCTGTTAAAGTCCTTAGAAATTCTTTCAACCTTTTAAAGGGAAGACCCGAGATATTTCTGCCTAAAATTTTTGAGAACCTTGTTTTCAGTTTTATCTGGCTTTATCTAGCTAATATCCTTGTTAACCCCTTAGAAGCGACTCTTCTTGAGGTAGTTTCTCTGGCAGGAGTTATGCTTTTAATGGCTCCTATCCATATCTGGTTTTTCACTTCTTACATACTGATGGTAGATCTCTTCGACAAAGACGATTTCAGTATGAAAAAAGCTTTCAAACAAGGACTGAAAAAGTTTCCACAAACCGCTGCCACGATGGTTTTCTCCGTTGTTTTAGCGATTGTAGCAAGCTTGCCCGGTGGTTTAATCACTTTTTACGGTATAAGCATACATGAATCTGTCGTAACATTACTAGGCTTTGAATTCCACTCATGGTTTTTCATCATCTTAGGGTATATCTGGGTAGGGATAGCTATCTTCACAGTATTTATTTTAAGTTATTTAGCGCCTGCTTCAGTTATAACAGGAAAGGAAACGTTTAAAGAAAACCTTAAGGAAGGCTATAAAGCTTCTAATAAGCTGAGAAGAATCATATCTGTTTTAACCATATTCACTTTCGGACTTCTAGGACTTACAATGCTTTTAGAAGGAGTTCTAAGAGGTATAGGCATCTTTGGATACTTGTTTTTCAGAGCGATATACGCTGTAGTAAATGTATATGTACTAATAATAAATCCTTCGCTTCTAATAACCGCTAAAAACATGGATGATGTCGGAACCGTTAACGGTTAAAACTTTTGGAAAGTACTTTTCTTATGTGAAGTTTAAAAGAGAGTCAGAGATCTCTGATGAAA
Organism: Candidatus Nanoanaerosalina archaeon; assembly: GCA_022729285.1. GTDB lineage: Archaea > Nanohalarchaeota > Nanosalinia > Nanosalinales > Nanoanaerosalinaceae > Nanoanaerosalina. The sequence goes on along the minus strand of JALDAI010000053.1, from coordinate 710 downwards.
AACTGGCTAGGATGAACCCTAAGGAGAGAAGAAGGTTTTTAGAGGCTAAAGTTTACCGCAGACACAAAGAGTTGAGCCCTTCTTCTAAAAAAGTTAAAAAATCGTTTTTCGGTTCTACTCCTCCAACAATTTTTGTAGGTAGAACAGGCTATCCTAAAGTTTCTGCAGGCATCCTCTCCCCTGTTGATTTCCGAGATGACGCGGGAAAGTTTGATTCACCTGACAGATGGTATAATGAGAACCAGAGTATCGACAGGATTATTGGTTACAGGTCGAACCTTGTTAATTCAAGGGAGAAAGTGGATGTTAAAGGCAGTGACAAGTTCAGCAGTTATGCAAAAGAGATAGCTATGGCTAAAAAACCTGTTGATTTAGAAGTTGATCTTAAGAAAAAGCCTAAGTTCCAGCTTAACTTTTCGATGGGTTCGGCTCCTTTCGGACCTTCCGGAAACCTTGAAAAAGTTGAGTTAACTGAAAACCCTTCTACTTCGAGGGCTGTTGAAAAAGTAGTTTCCGACGATGAGTGGAAGGCTGAAAGCGCTGCTAAGTACTTGTATGAAAAAGATCTGGATTATTACGGTATACAAAGGGTTTTATCAGCAGGTCTTTTAGGTAAGAAGGAGAACCGTCGGATGGTTCCTACAAGGTGGTCTATAACAGCTGTCGACGACATGGTTTCCAAACAGGTCAGAGACAGGGTTAAGGACTAT
>JALDAI010000059.1 GCA_022729285.1 Candidatus Nanoanaerosalina archaeon | reverse complement strand
GTTTGTTAGTTACGGAAACCAACTGGATGTCTCTGAAACCGATCTACTGAAGTTTTTGAAAGATGACAGCAAAACCGATGGAGTAGCCGTATACATGGAAGGTGTTAAAAACGGTGAAAGGTTTTTGGAGGAAACTGTGAAAGTCTGTAAGGAAAAGCCGGTGGTGGTTTTGAAAGCCGGTAAGTCAAAGAAAGGTTCTAAAGCAGCTGAATCCCATACAGGCTCTCTTGCTGGAGATTATGAGGTTTACAAGGGTGCTTTTAGGAAGGCCGGTGTTGTTGAAGCTGAGAACAATGAGCAATTAATAGATTATGTTAAGACTCTTGGTAAATGCGGTGAGCCGGAAGGTAACAAGGTGGCTGTGATAACTAATGGTGGAGGATTCGGAGTTCTTTCAACAGACAGTATTGAAGAGTCTGAGCTTGAGTTAGCTAAGTTTTCTGAAGAAACTGAGGAAAGGCTTAACAAGATAATAAAGGATTACGGCAACGTATCCAACCCTATGGATCTTATAGGCGATGCTTCTCCTGAGGACTACAGTAAGGCTATGAAAATAGTTGCTGAAGCTGATGAAGTGGATATGATTTTATGTATCTCTCTTATTCAGACCGAGCAGATGAGTTCAAAGTTTATAGATGTGGTTGAAGAGGTTAAACAAGGTTTTGACAAACCTGTTGTCTGCAGTCTTTTAGGAGGGAGTTATACTGAGCTCCATAAAAAATATATTGAGAAAAACGGTGTTCCAACCTTTGATTATCCGGAAAACGCTGTCAAGTCTCTGGAAAAACTTTTCACATACCATAGATGGAGAAAAAGGAGGACTTGAGAATAAATGGATTTATTCGGAGTGAAAAGGCTTAAGAAGGAGAAAAAAGAGCTGGAGGAAAGGATTTCTGAACTTGAGAATGAGATTAAAGAGCTTGAAAGCTACAAGAAAAGGTGGGAAAAGGAGAAAAAAAGGTATAAGAAAGCTGTAACTGAGAAGCAGGAGGCTTACGAAAAGATAAATAAACTTGAAGACCGTATATCTACTTTAAAGGATAAATCAGGCAAAAAATCAGTTGAGGAAAATTTTTCCAACGGTTTTAGAAAAGTTGAAGGTTTTAAAATCCGTAAATACCTTGAAAGCCTTAATAAGTTGGAGATAAAAAACGCTACAACGGTCTACAACCCTGCTGAAAAAGCTTTTTTTGACAAAAAAATGTCTGAAGTAGTTCTTTACGAACCTTTTATGGTAAAATCTGTTTTGAAGACTCCTGTCCCTCTTGAACACGGAAAGTTTAGATCAGATTCTTTTTTCCTTGACAGTTTAATGGATAAGATGGACTGTAGAACGCTTTACATCCATTTTTCAATCGGTGGTTCAGGAGTAGGTGTTTTTGAGGACATGGAGCTGGTTGAGTCGGAGATAATTGTTTCGGACATAAAGTCTAAGCATAAGAAAGGCGGTTACAGCCAGAAAAGGTTTGAGCGTATACGGAATGAACAGATCGAAAACCATGTTGAAGATGTTAAAGAAGTAGTTAAAGGTTTTATGGGTAAAAGCTTCCAACAAGTTGTTTTTTCCGGTAAAGTTGGTAGTTTTGAAAAAGTTTTACCCGAAGGTTTTGTCAAAACAACTACCGGTAAAGGGAAGGTGCGGGATGAAGGAGATTTAGTCGATTCTTTCGGTTCAGGGATGGGTATCTATATTAAGAGTATTACGGAAAAAGATGCTAAAAGGCTTGAAAACGTTTTAGATTAAAAGTTTTTGTTAAAGAGGTTTAATATTATGCCAAGTTTTAAGTGTGAAAGTTGTGGTAAAAAGTTTAATTCGAAGAAGAAACGGGAACTACATATGAAAAAGGTTCATGGAAAAACGGGTGAGGGTAAAAAACACGGTAGGCCTCACATATTTACTAAGAAAAGGGTTGCAGCCTTTATGGCAGGAGTTCTTATGGTAGGTCTTATGTTTGGAGGAGTGATTTTCTGGGCTGATATGGGGGATGAAGGACAAGGCCAGAACGATTTCTTGGAAAATCCTCCTACAGGTATCGGAAGAGTTGTTGAAGAAGGTGAAGTACCTAACAACTACATCCTGGACAGTCCTATGTCTAAGGAACAACAAGTATTCCTTCTCTTACACGGAGGAACCCAGGAGTTTGACGGTGTATCTCCTTCAACAATCCTACAGTACTCTTGTGAAGATTGTCCTGAAACTGTTACGGAGCTGGAAAGTATAGCTGAAAGCTTTAACAGCAACCATAGATACGTCTATGTCGCTCCTTACTATGACATGGATTATGAGGTAGCTTTAACAGGTTTCCAGCAGTTAACGACTTATGAAGAGGTTAACTCAACTGAGATAGAAGAAGATATATGTACCAAGATGGGTAATCAGCCTGTTAAGTGTATTGAGGACGTTTTCAACTAAAAGAAAAGAAAGAAAAAGTTTTAGAGGTTTAAAAAACCTCTTTTCTTCTTTTTTAACCACATTCTGAGTATCCGCATGCTCCACACTTGATACATCCTTCTGAGTAAGTCAACATGCTACCGCACTCAGGACACTCAGGGCTCTTACCGTCGGAAAGAAGTTTTTCCACGTCTGTCTGTTCCTCTGTAACCGTTTCTGTCTCTACCTCTTTTTCCTCTGTTTCATCTTCTTCTGAAAAGTTCTGTACACTGGACTGTACGCTGCTTGCTTCACCGTTTTTGTACCGCTTCATAGCTTTAGCGATTCCGTCAGGGATGGATAATACTTTTTCTCCGTTGTCCCACGCTAGTTTAGGGCTTCTAATCCCGTCTAACTGTCTTATCACTTGTTTCTCTGAAACTCCTGATCTAAGGGATAGGGATACTAGTCTTGAGACAGCTTCAGTAAACGATCTTGTAAACCCTCCTGACTTACCCATCTGGGTGAATACTTCAAACATTCCGTCTCCGTCTTCGTTTATTGTAACGTACATACCGCCGTACCCTGTACTTACTTTCTGTGTTGTTCCTGAGATTATCTGAGGTCTGTTCCTTTCCTGGATATACTTTGTAAGTGATACGTCCAGTTCGTCTAGGAACTTGTCTATTGATTCAAAGTTTTCATCGATCAACGCTTTTATTTCATCAGCGTCTTTTTCCTCGGATTCAGAAGATCCTGTCTGAAGTACCTGAATATCTCTTGATCCGTCTCTGTACACTGTAACTCCTTTACACCCTTCTTCATAAGCTTTCATGTATGCTTCTCTTATGTCGTCTCTGGTAGCTTCGTTAGGGAAGTTACAGGTTTTTGATATACCTGAGTGGTTGTACTCCTGGAAAGATGCTTGTATCATAACGTGTTCTCTAGGTGACACGCTGTCTGCTGTTACAAAAACTCTTTTTGCTTCTTCAGGAAGTACTTCGTCAGGGATTGAGTTAACTCCGTCCCATTCGTTGTTGTTCATAAGCTCAACGGATTTTTCTTTAACCTCTTCAACGTCTAATCCGTTAGCTCTTAAAGTTCTGATAAAGTAGTCGTCGAACTCAACAAGCATGTCTTCTCCCTGAATATCTTTTCCAACGTTTTTGAAGTATGCAAGTGAGAAGATTGGTTCACAACCTCCTGAAGTATCTGCTATCATCGACGTGGTTCCTGTAGGAGCTATAGTTGTTGTGTTGTGGTTTCTAAGCTTTAATCCGTTCTCAAATTTTTCAGGGTCTTTTCCTCCTGAGTACTTTTTGAACCATTCAGGGTAGGATGTAGGATCCGCCCACTTAGACTTCTCCCAGTCAGGGAACTCTCCTCTTTCTTCAGCTAGTTGAGCGGACTGTTCGACTGAGTACTTTGTTACAAGTCTCTGAACCTCTTTCGCGACTGAAAAGCTTTCTTCGCTTCCGTAAGGGATGCCTAACTGCATAAGCATCTGTGCGAATCCCATTATCCCTAGACCTATCTTTCTTAACTCTTCAGCTATCTTCTCGATCTCGTCTAGAGGGAAGTTGTTCATGCTGATAACGTTGTCCAAAAACCTTGTACCTATTTTTGAAACTCTTTCTAATTCTTCAAGATCCAAGGCTTCTTCTAAGTATTCTGAAACAGCTTCATCTAGTTTTTTGCCTTCTAAATCCTTTAGACCGTTCCTTTCTTTCCACTCCTTAAATGTTAGAGCTTTACCGTCTCCTTTATCCTCGACCATGAGAGAAAGGTTTACGTGGCCAAGGTTACATGACTCTCCGTTTAGAAGTCCCTGTTCTCCACAAGGATTCGTTGCTTCTATCGTGTACTCAGGATGTTTTTCAACGTCGAAGCTCTGTTTGTTGTTGTATTCATCATACATGAATAGACCTGGTTCACCGTTTTTCCAGGCTCCGTCGACCATGCAGTCGAATATAAACCTGGCAGGAAGCTTCATAACTTCTCCTTTCTCTAGTTCGATATGGTAGTCTTCTACTCCTTCGATTTCACCAGCATAATCTCTCCAGAAGTTTTTGTCGACTCCTGAATCAGATCCTCTTGCTTGTGGCCAGTACTTTTCATCTGAGTTGTAGAACTGCTGGTTTGTTTCGTTAACTATGTGAGGCTTTCCTGTGCTAGGGTTGATTAGTGCGAACTCTTCATCGTTTTTAACAGCTTCCATGAACTCTTCAGTAACTCCTACAGATATGTTGAAGTTGTTTAAAACATCGTTATCTCTTTTTGCAACAACGAATCTCAACACATCCGGGTGGTCCACCTTCATTATACCCATTTGAGCTCCTCTTCTCTTTCCTCCCTGTTTAATAGTTCCGCACATGGTGTCGAAAGCTTTCATAAAGCTTATAGGGCCTGATGAAATACCTCCTGTTGTTGATACTTTGTCTCCTTTAGGTCTTAATAGGTGGAAAGGATAGCCCACTCCTCCTCCTGATTTAAAAAT
>JALDAI010000058.1 GCA_022729285.1 Candidatus Nanoanaerosalina archaeon | reverse complement strand
TAGTCTCTTGCTTTCTCAGCTAGGTCATGAGCTTTGTCTTCGATCTCATCCCTTAGAGCCTCGACAGCATCATCAGAAACTCTCTCAGCACCAGCATTCTTCAAAATCCTCTTTAAAGGTGCAAGTGGTAGTTCTGCCATATTTTTCACCTCTTAAAAGGATATTATGCAAACCCGTTTATAAAATTTTTGTTTAAAACGCTCTTAGATTCCGTCATTGAGTAAATCAAATCGAGATTTTAACCTCTTGATTTGTTCACGAGTCATCCTCTTGAATCTATCGAACTCAGAAGTATCAACTTTGCCTTTAACCTCAGACTCAATTTCCTCAACTTTTTCCTTCAACATTTCATTATCTTTCCTAATCCTGCCATAAGCCGTTAAACGGTCCTGTATGTACCGCATAGAATCCATAATATTTTCCAAAAGCTTTTTCTCCCTTTCAACCTCGGGCTTATACTTTTCATCTATCATTTTCTCAAGCCTAGACTGTCTATCCCTTACAGCCTTCACAGCAGTAGATACCTCTTTCTCAAAATCATCTAGCTCATGCTCAACCTTTTGAAAACTGTACTCCTCATCCCTCTCAACCTTTTCCAACTGATCGCCAAGATGGGAGTCAAGGTAGTCCACTTTCTCTTTCATATTATCAAAATTAGACTTCAGCTGTTCAACAAAACTTTCAGCACTGTTCAACTCCTCTTCAACAGACTCCAACTCCTCCTCTACAGCAGACTCCATATTATCCTTTTGTTCCTCAAAAGACTCCACTTTACCATCAAGCTGTTCAAACTTTTCCTCAAGAAGTTTTAGCCTTTCCTCCACACTCATACTTTCAGGATCTTCCTCATCACCGCTACCAAAAATTTTGTCAAACATTGTCCTCAACAAAAAAGTATTAAGCCGACTTAAATATTATTCTTTGGGTTAAAAACCAAAAAAAGTAAACATATTATAAAAAATAGGTTTAAAAAACAAATTATGGATCTTGAAGGAAACCTTTTCGACGTAGACTACAAAACAGAGAAATCAGAAGCAGTAGTAAGGCTGTATTTAAGAGATGAAGATAAGACTTACATAGCGGAAGACAGAAGCTTTAAACCTTACTTCTACGTAGTTCCGAGAGAGAACTCGTTTAAAGAGCTTAAAGAAGAGTTAGAGAGCTTAGAGTTTGAAGATGAAAAACAGAAAGAAGTTATAAAAGTTGTTAAAGTCGGAGAAAAGAGGTTGAAAGACTCAAAAGACGAAGTAGATGTTTTACAAGTCTACCTTAGACATCCAAGCCATGTACCGAAGACAAAAAGTTATGTTAGGGACTGGGAAAATGTAGAACAAGTAAGAGAGTTCGATATACCTTTTTACAAAAGATACCTTATAGACAAAGGGATTCAGCCGCCTTCAAAAGTTAAAGTGGAAGGAAAAGTATTGGAAGAAACAGAAGAAGTTACCAGAGTTGAACTAGAGAGCTTAACACAGCTGGATGGAGACGAAACCTTTGATTTCCAGACATTAGCTTTCGACCTAGAAGTAGTAGACGATAAAATAGTGATGTGCAGTATATACTCACAAAAAACAGAGAAAGTATTAGTTGACCACAAAGCCGACTTCGAAAAAGAGTTTGTAGAAGCCGTTGAAAGCGAAAAACACCTTCTTAAAAAGTTTAAGCAAATAGTTAGAGAAGAAAATCCGTTGGTAATAACAGGTTATAACACGGACGAGTACGACTTCAAAGTCTTGAGAAAAAGGTTTAGACACCACGACCTTAAACTAGACATCGGGAAGAACAATCAAGAAATCAAGTTCCAGAGAAAAGGAAGGAGAACAACCGCAGAGATTAAAGGAAGGATGCACCTAGACCTTTACCCTTTCATATCAACTATCGTATCATCAGCAATAGATTCAGAAACAATGGATCTTGACTCAGTTTCACAAGAGATACTAGGTAAAGAAAAAGAAGACATGGACTGGAGCGACATAAAGGATTCATGGAGAAATAAGAAAGATCTAGATAAATTAGCTAAGTACGCATTAAAAGACTCAGAGCTAGCGTACGAGCTGTCCAAAAACATAGTTCCACAGATATTCTCACTTTCAAAGCTTGTAGGATTAACACCTTTTGATGTATGTAGAACCTCTTACGGTCAACTAGTTGAGAACTACATGATAAGAGAATCATACTTCGAAAAAAGATTAGTTCCAAGCAGACCTTACCAAGACACCATAAAACAGAGAAGAGGACAAGGCTCTTTCATAGGAGCATTCGTATACGAACCAGAAGAAGGGATACATGAAAATATAGGACTTTACGACTTCAAAAGCCTGTATCCAACAATAATAGCGTCACACAACCTTTCGCCAGACACATTAGATGTTGAAAACTGTGGAGATGAATTAAGTATAGAAATAGACGATGAAGAGTACAGGTTCTGCCAAGAAGAAAAAGGGTTTATACCAGGTATACTTGAAGAACTAGTTACAGAACGTTACAAAATCAAAAAAGAGATGAAAAAGTTAGAAGAAGACACACAAGAGTACAGGAACCATTACAACAGGCAAAACGCATTAAAAATACTTTCAAACTCTTTTTACGGTTACATGGGTTATGCATCAGCTAGATGGTACTCAAGAGAAAGCGCTGAAGCCACAACTTATCTAGGTAGGAAATACATACATGAAACCATAGATATAGCCGAAGAAATGGGGTTGAAAGTTGTTTACGGCGACACAGACTCGGTAATGATAAAAGGAGAAAACATCGATAAAGTCTCCCAAAAGTTCCAGGAAAAAGTTAACTCGCAACTACCCGGTTTAATGGAGCTAGAAAAAGAAGGTTTTTTCACAAGAGGGTTTTTCACATACACCGATCAGGGAAGAGGAGCTAAAAAAAAGTACGCACTTTTACAGCCTGACGGAGAGACAAAAATAACAGGTTTCGAATACGTTAGAAGAGACTGGTCTCCTATAGCTAAAGAAACCCAGAAAAAAATACTGGATAAAGTCCTAGACAAAGAAGTTGAAGAAGCATACCAGATAACCAAAGATACTATAGAAGAACTGAAAAAAGGCGAAGTACCGATAAAAAAACTCAGCATATACACCACCCTCACAAAGAAACCAGAGAACTACAGCTCAAAAGCACCCCATGTCGAAGCCGCTAAAAAAGCTATACAAAGAGGAGAAAAAGTAGGGCCCGGTGACACAGTTGACTTTGTGATAACAGCCCACCCATCAGGAGGAACTATCTCCGACAGAGCAGAAATGACAAAGTTCGCAAAAGACTACGACCCTCATTACTACATAGAAAAACAGATTATACCGGTAGCAGAAAGAGTGCTGAAAGTATTCGGGTATACAGAATCACAGATGAAAGGAGAAGGAAAACAGTCAGGTCTACAAAGGTTTTCATAAAAAAGGTGAAAGTTATGGAAGAAAAAGTTAGAGAAAAATACTTAGAAGCAGGAAAAATAGCTAAAAAAGCAAAGAAAAAAGCAGTTTCAATGGTTAAACCAGGGAACAACTTTGAAAAAGTAGCAGAAGCAGCCGAGAAAGTTATAAGAGATGAAGGAGCAGAAACAGCTTTCCCAGTAAACATTTCCATAAACGAACAAGCCGCTCACTACACACCGGAAAAACAGGATAAAAAAACTTTTTCAAAAGGAGATCTGGTTAAAATAGATGTAGGAGCGCAGATAGACGGCTACATCGGGGATACAGCAGAAACAGTGGATCTAGGGAACCATGAAAAACTAGTTAAAGCAGCCGTAGAAGCAGTAGAGAGTAACTTAGAGATAGCATCCGATGGTACAGAACTAGGGAATTTAGGAGAAAAAGCAGAGAACGCCATAAAAGAACGAGGATTCAAACCTGTTAAGAACCTGGGCGGTCACTCATTAGAACAGTACAACCTACACGCAGGAACGATGCTTCCATGTATCAAAACAACATCTGCAAACAATTTAGAAAAAGGAAAAGCATACGCAGTAGAATGCTTCGCAACAAACGGAGAAGGAAAAGTGTTAGAAGGTGGTGCAGGAAATATTTACAAATACGAAGGAGGAAGCACAAGAGATAGAACAGCTAGAAAAATCATAAAACTGGTTAAAAGCAAGTATAGAGGTCTACCGTTTACAACAAGATGGATAAACCAGAGCAAAGCAAGAACAAAGTTAGCGATGGGTCAGATGGTTAGAAAAGGAGTTATGAAAGAATACGGAGTACTGAAAGAACAGTCAGGTGGACAAGTAAGCCAGCACGAACACACCATCATAGTAACTGAAGAAGGAGCAGAAATAACTACAAAATAGGAAAAAGAAGGAGGTTAGCCGAAGTAATCCGGTACAGACTTACCTCCTGAGTTCTCAAACTCCTGAACCCTTTCCCTAAACCTTTCAATATCCTGCTCATCCGCAGAAGGCTTAGTATCCTCCATAGCCTTTTTGAAATCTGCCATCTTAACCTCATTTGTTTCAAAATCTCTTCTTAAAGCGTTCATACCAGCTTCACGGCAGATAGCTGCAACATTCGAACCAACATAGTTCTCAGTCATGTCAGCTAATTTATCAATATCGACATCGTCTGCGAGAGGCATCTTTCCGGTATGAACCTCAAAAATCTTCTTCCTAGTATCCCTTTCAGGAACAGGGATGTAGACATGACGGTCAAGCCTTCCAGGTCTTAAAACCGCAGGATCGATAAGATCCGGTCGGTTAGTAGCAGCGATGACTACAACATCCTCCAAAGCCTCGATACCATCAAGCTCAGTCAACAGCTGGTTCACAACTCTATCACTAGATCCAGCATCAGTTGAATGGCCTCGGCTAGGAGCGATAGAGTCAATTTCATCAATAAAGATTACACAAGGCGCGACCTGTCTAGCCTTGGAGAAAATCTGTCTAACAGCTTTCTCAGAC